>NYYH01000040.1 GCA_002686705.1 Bacteroidota bacterium | reverse complement strand
TCATTTGTGACACCATATTTGATACTATTGCACTTCCTGGTATTGTTTACATCCCAGAGCCTGTTTACCGTGATACCGGTTCCACTAAGTGGCGCCGGTTTCCGGTTGATACATTTCAAATTCTATCCGATTACTTTGCTCGAATTGCATACTGTGATACTATTCAGTTCGATAGTAATGCAATTATCATAATCACTGATACAATTTCACAAAATCTTATTACCTACCGGAAACCTCAAATTATTCTCTTTCCACAAATAATTCGTGAAACTAATTATATCAAAGTCAATCCTGATGTTCGTCGTAATATATTCTTAGGATTCACAATTGGCCGTAATCCAAAAAGGTTTAGTATGGCCCCATCAATCATATATCAATCTAAAAAACGAAATACTTACTCATTATCTTATGATGTGCTAAGTGGTGATATTAATGTTGGTATGTATTGGAAAATATGGTAGTAACTATAATCCTTTGTAGTCTTCTTACTCTCCGTACTTACTTTCCCATTGTTTATGGTTTTTATCTTTTGTATTGACGATCTTCTGGTGTATATCTTCTCCCATTTCTTTAACAATATTCTGTGCAATTAATTTCCGGATCCATTTGATAGGTATTTGTTTTAATCCATTGTTTAAACCAAGTATATTGCCTGTAATTGATCCAGTGCTATCGCTATCTCCGCTATGGTTTACAGCAAAGAGAACACCTTTTCGGAAATCATTTTCATATACCAAACTTGCTAGTAACGACATTGCCAAGGCCTCTTCAGCTATCCACCCTGCTCCAAGCTTTTCAATTGTTTCAGCACTTGGTTCTCTTTTACTTTCTTTAATTGTTTTATAAAGTGCAAGTGCACCCTCAATTGCTTGTACGGTCTCTTGGCACATTTCCCATTCATTTAGTATCCCTAGAGCTTTATCAATTGCTGTTCTTATTGGTTCTTTTGAGGCCATGTATGCAATCATTGCTGCTAAAAAACCTGCACTTAAGTACCCTGTTGGGTGTCCATGTGTAATTGCAGAGAAATCACATCCAACTGAAAATGCCTTTCTTGGATTATTATGGTATATCAACCCAACCGGTGCAATTCGCATAACAGTTCCACATCCTTTGCTATCATTTATAGGCTCTTTTATCGTTCCTGCTTTACCGCTGCTTAATGCCGATACTACTGTATGCCCAGGTCCTCTTACTTTATGCAGTTCCTTTTGCTTAACAAGCCATCCTTTTTTTATATCAAATTTCCCTTCTGATTCTAATGTTTTCTCTACTGGTATATCTTGTGTATGCAACCAACGCAGATAGCTTTGATGTGCGAGTGAATTAAGTATTCCTTCAATACCTCGTACAATTTTTGCAAACTCTCCTCTTAATAACGCTTCTGCTGTAAATAAGGTCATCTGTGTATCATCAGTAAATGCTCCTCTGGGTCCTTTATATTCTACATAATCTTGTACTCCTTCTTTACCATAGCAATCTCGTATCTCTGCTAAACTAAGGAACTCAATTGGTGCTCCTAATGCATCACCTATAGCTCCTCCCTGTATGCATCCAATATATTTATCTTTATTTACTTTCATAGCCATTTCTATTATTTCTAAAGTATGGTTTCATCTCTAAATAACCAGAGTTATATTACACCTGCTAGTATATTGTATTGGTTATCAAAGGTCAATTGTTTCAAAAATACATAAATATTTAATAATTGTTTCTTATGTGTTAAATGCAATTAGTTCAATTGTGGCTTTATTTCAATAAAATAATCTCTTGTTAGTTTATCCCTTCTCCCGCATCCGCAAAAATAATTGTGCAGGCTGTAATACCAAGGATATATAAACAGCGTCAGGGCTTGAGCTCAAAGCCTGCCCAACTTCCGCTGTCCTTGTTATTACATCCTTTACAGCTTAAAGGTTGCTACGCGGGTCAAGCGATTTTCTGGTGATGCTTTTGCCAACTCACTTATGAGATTTGAGAAATAGGGGAGAGGTCGGATTTCTGAGATAAAAAAAAAGCCACCCTAAGGGCGGCTTCTTCTATTATGATTAAATTAAAATTATGAAATAGTGAATCCACTATATTTTCCCTGGATCTTCTTCATGTCTTTTTGAATAAGATCATCAACAACTCGGGCATATTTCTTTGTCATGTTAATGCTAGAATGTCCAAGCATCTTTGAGACTACTTCTATTGAAATATGGTTAGCCAATGTAACAGTTGTGGCGAACGTATGTCGTGCAGTGTGTGTACTTAAGTTTTTATTGATATTGCAAAAATCTGCTATCTCCTTTAAATATGCGTTCATCTTCTGATTTGTAAGTACCGGCAGTACTGTTCCTTTCTTCTGACAAACAGGATGGTTTTTGTACTTGTTCATTAATTGAACAGCAGGTTCCAGCATTGGAATATGACACCAGTTTTTTGTCTTTTGTCTTTTTTTTCTTGATCCAATAAGTTTCGTCTTTCAATTCAATATCCTCATAGACAAGATTCTTTATATCAATAAATGCCAGACCGGTGAAGCAACAGAAAATGTAAATGTCTTTTACTTGCTGGATCCTGTCTATAGTGAAATTTTTATTCATTAACGTATTCAACTCCTCTTCAGAAAGAAAATCCATGTCAACCGGTACAAGGTGAAACTTGTAATTGATAAATGGATCATCCCTTAACCAACCATTAGTTATTGCAATGCGAGTTATCTTTTTGAAATTTCTTAAATATTTTGATGTTGAGTTGTGAGCACACTTTCTTTCAGTTTTCAGATAATGCTCAAAATTTTGAATAAATAAAGGATTAACTGCTCTCATCGGCAAGTCATTTTCCTTGTATTTAAATACTATTAATCGCTTTACATGGCGATAACATGCCTCATATCTATCCCAGGTACCTTTTGCAAAATCGATACCTATTAGGCTTTTACACCATTCATTATGTTCTTTGAAAACTTCAAGTACTGTTCTTGGATTTTCTTCTATACCCAGATATGCATTCTTAATAGATAGACCTGTTATCTCTTTATTTTCATATTCAAGTTGTGTCTTGAACATATAGAGTTTGCTCTTAACAACTTCCAGGTAAGAGTTCATGTCCTTGGCTGCTTTTGTGTAGCCTTGAATGCAACCTTTTTGCTTGTTCCATTCTTTTTTGTAGATCTGTTTGTTAAGTGAAAATTCGGCTCTATGGCCGTTTGCAGTTACCCTTACATAGATTGTTAAGGGACTGTTTTTTGTGCCAGTTTTACTCTTCAAGTAATAATGGACTTTAAATGTCGCTCTTTTCATGCTAAATCTTTTTACAAAATTAGTTATACATTGAAAAAAGCCCAAGTGCAAAATGCTGCAAATCAGCGCAAAAGCGTCTAAATCGAGACCCCTCGCTTTTTTTTGATGAGGTCTCGATTAACTCTCGGCACTTATTCGTTTTTTTGCCTTTTTATGCGCAGTTTTGCATAGTGCCTAAAAACAGAAACGCCGTAAAATCAACATTTTACGGCGTTTTGCGCATTTCTGCATAGTAATTTGGCGGAGGGGGGGGGATTCGAACCCCCGGTACCCTTGCAGGTACGCCAGTTTAGCAAACTGGTGGATTAAGCCACTCTCCCACCTCTCCTTATTTTATAGAGGATTAAGCCTCCCGATAGTTATCGGTACTCCAACCTCTCCTAAAATCGTGTGCAAAAATAATTATTAGTTTTAATTCTGCAATAAAATTTCTATATAATATCAAGAACAAATAAACTTTAAAAGTAAATTTGCTTTATGAACTACAACACCATTTGTTGTATAATATATCTTGTATACTAAAGAACAATTTAAATGAATAATAGAACCTTTGCCGAAAAAATATTTAATACCTCAGCCGGTAGTATAGTTTTTAAAAAACCTGATATCATTCTTACACATGATAATACAGCTAGTATTTTCGCAACATTTAAAAAAATGGGAGGACAAAAAGTTAAGTTCCCTGAACAGTTGTTAATTGTACTCGACCATAATGCTCCTCCTACTACAGCAAAACTAGCTAACCAGTACCAGGCAATACGCGATATCGTTAAAGAACAAGGNGTTGGTAAATTTTATGATGCCGGTAAGGGGATTTGTCATCAAATAATGTCAGAACATGCCNTACCGGGGATGGTTATTGTTGGTAGTGACAGCCATACTTGTACNGCTGGNGCANTTAATTCTTTTGCAGCAGGTATCGATCGAACTGAAGCTGCNGGATTATGGGTTCAGGGTGAAACATGGTTTCGGGTGCCAGAGAGTATTAAGATTANTCTTAANGGAANNCTTAANANNGGGGTTTATGCTAAAGATATTTCATTGTGGATAATTGGAATGATTGGCTCCAGTGGTGCTGATTACATGTCAATTGAGTATCATGGTGATGGAGTACAAACATTATCAATAGATCAACGTATGACACTGGCTAANCTTGCATCCGAGATGGGNGCNAAAAACGCTGTATTTCCATGTGATAGTGTTCTTATGGATTGGCTTGATGATGATGTGGAAGGTGTTTGGGCCGATNAAANTGCCAANTATACAAGAGAAATAGAAATAGATCTTNGCAAAATTTTCCCACTAGTGGCAGCTCCGCACCATGTTGATAATGTTAAAGCAGTTTCCGAAGTAGAGGGAATTGACCTTCAACAGGCAATGATAGGTACATGTACGAACGGACGTTTTGAGGATTTGCAAATTGTTGCAAATATATTAAAGGCTAAAAAACTGCCCGAAGGTTTTCAGATGGTAATTGTGCCTGCATCTCAAAAGATATATTTAAAGGCAATGAAAGAAGGTTTGATAGAAATATTTCTAGAAGCTGGGGCTAACGTTCTATCAGCCTCATGTGGACCTTGCCTGGGAACAGGGCAGGGGATACCTGCAGATGGTTACAATGTTATTTCAACGGCAAACAGGAACTTCAAAGGAAGAATGGGAAACAAAGAATCATTCGTATACCTCGCTTCGCCTGCAACTGTTGCTTATTCGGCATTAGCCGGAAAAATTGTAGATCCAAGGGGTGGTTTAGCAAACGATAGTTTTCCTTTCTCTCTCGAACAAACAAATATAGTCAGTATTGATGATTCGGATGATAGGAGAACCAACGGTAGCTGGAATTATAAGGATGTCGATAATCTCAATACTGATCAAATGTTTGCTGGTAACCTCACTTATAGTGTGTTAAGTTCNGAAGCCGAAAAAATTATGCCACACTTGTTTAAAGGTTTCGATGTTAATTTTACAGATAATGTTAAGACAGGCGATATAATAATTGCCGGATCAAATTTTGGGTGCGGCAGCTCACGTGAGCACCCTGCAGTTGGATTGGCTCATGCAGGTGTTAAGGCTGTTATTTGTGGTTCGGTTAATCGTATTTTTTATCGTTCTTCTGTTAATCAAGGATTACCAATTATAATACTTCCGGAAGCTGTAGAAGCTTATAGTCCAGGTGATTCTGTTGATATCAATTTTAAAGAAGGACTTGTTTCTATTGGTAACAGAGCATTTAGCTTTGCTCCACCTCCTGACAAAATAATATCAGTCTTTGAAGCAAATGGACTTGTGAATTATATAAAAAATATTCCTGAAAAAGATTGATTATTAGGTTATCGGCAATAAACAAACATGTAAATTGTTCGAACTTTACGACCGATAGTTGGTGGTACTACATAATTATGTTAAATTTGGAGTCTTAGATAGAAATTTCAAATTAATAACTAAAAAATCGCAACAATGAAAAATAAAATTTTATGCACACTTATCTTTATTTTATCTATTAGTGTATCTAATAGTTTTGCTCAGAATAAAGATTATAATACTTTCGAATACTTAGAAATGGGAGCTGGTTATGCGAATGATATCTTCTATAGTGTAGCCGACGGAGAAGTTTTAAACATCCCCAGAGCGGGATGGGATATAGCATTTTATACTTCTGCTTCTCGTACAGGAATAATAATAAATGAGGGCAGTGGCGCTGACCTTTATACTTACCCACATGGTGATATAGATGACTGGGACGATGTTGATACATCAGGGATGTCAGCGTGGGATTGGTCATATAATAGTCCTCTAGATTGGGAAAATGGAGCTTTTAATCGAAACTCAACAGGATATCCCGATTGTGGATGGGGAGTATATGATGAGGATATATATTCTTTTGAAGGTGATTCGATTTATGTAATAAGAACCTCTACAGGTGCTTATAAAAAAATATGGATAGTTGATAAAAACACTGAAGATAATATTTACAATATAAAATACGCTGATCTTGATGGATGGGATGAACAAACCGTTGAAATTGATGTTAATCCATATACAACTAAGAACTTTGTGTATTATTCTTTAATTACAAATACGCTTTTCGATAGGGAACCAAGTGCTGAATGGGATATTCTTTTTACTAAATACATCGACATCACTTATGATGTATATGGTGATCCTTATGAATATCTTGTTACTGGAGCTACCAGCAATGTGAACCGCGAAGCCAATAAATTTCATCCTGTAACCGATGATTATGTGGACTATGCTGCACTACCTTTTGAGACTCTAAAAAATGTTATCGGATTTAATTGGAAAAATTTCGATTTTGGCTCTATGTCATGGGAATGTGAGGATTCAACAGTGTTTTTTGTTCGAAATCCAGATTGGCATGTTTATAGAATAAGATTTACATACTGGCAGGGTTCAGCCTCTGGTTATTTTGAATTTTACAATGACGCTATTAATATAACTGATATAGAAAATAAGTTCGATAAGCATCATACTATGTCTGTTTATCCAAATCCAGCAACTGAATATGTGGATGTAAGAATCAATAATGAAAAACTCATTGTTGGTAATATTGTAATCAGTGATCTATCAGGCAGAAATGTTTATAGCTCCTCGATCAGTAATTTATCCGGAAATANAACTGTTAGCATAAGNACAAATGACTTTGAAACAGGACTCTATTTTATCACTCTGATCAGTGATGATTTTAAGGAAATCCAAAAACTTGTTATTCGATAGCATTACAACTCTCTCAATAACAATTTACCCGGGTTTCTTGTTGATATTGCATTTTATTGCGATTAGCAAGAGACCCTGATATACTTGAGTTCCAAAGACTTTAATCATACAAAGAATTAAGATAAAGAGGTGAAGATAGGTTTATCTGAACTCATACTTTTGTCATAATTCCTCGATAACAATTATTAATTAGAATTTATTTTGTAAACAAGAATTTAGCACCAGAATTTGAATTGATGTAAATATTTGTTAACCGAAATGGTTTAATTAAAAAAAACAATTACTTTTGCCGCGTTTTCTGAGAAGCTACTAATATTTTACTTTAAGGAAGCTTGCTAATTTCGAAAAAAAAAGTTAGCTATTTGAGGTATCTTAAAGTTAATAGTTGTTAAACTTTCTCACATGAGAATTTAATAATAATAATACAATTACAATTTCGTTTGTACACAGAACTAAAAATCACAAAGCATTGCTAATTGATGAAGTTTAAATTAAACTACATTCTAATACCACTTCTTCTTGTTGTTGGTTATTTTCTCTTGTTGTACAGTATGCCAAAATATACTGGTCAGTATTTATTTATGGTTATACTAATTCTTGCCGATTTTTATTTATGGTCATCGGTAAAAAAACAAGTTTTCAATTATAAGAATTGGCTCCGTGTCCTTACAATAACTATTTATTGGCTTCCACTTTTATTACTTGTGATCTTGCTTGTTGGGTCTGTTATAATACCCGTTATTCATTGGAATGATAGTATCAGAACGTATATGGTTGGTGTAATTTTAGTTTTTTATACCGCTAAGATCCTGCCAATAACATTTTTAATTTTGGCTGATGTTGTACGTGTAATACAAAAGATTTTCATCATAGTGAAGAAAGATAACAGACAGCAAATTATCGAAAAGAATGCCGCTCTGGCAACATCCGTTACAGATGAGGGGGTTCAGGAAGGAATATCACGTAATAAATTTCTACAATATATTGGATTTATCTCAGGAGGACTTGTTTTAGGAACAATGTTTACAGGAATGTTGAAGTGGGTATATGAGTTTAAAATTATTCAGGAGAAGATTGTATTTCCACATCTGCCAAGAAATTTTAATGGATTCAAAATTGTTCAGATATCAGACCTGCATCTGGGAAGTTGGACATCAAAAAAACCTTTGCAGAGAGCTGTAAACATGATAAATGAATTGCACCCTGACATTATTTTGTTCACCGGTGACCTAGTAAATTACGCAACAAACGAAGCTCTAGAGTTTGAAGATATCCTTTCTCAACTTAAAGCAAAAGATGGTGTATATGCAATTCTGGGTAATCACGATTATGGAAATTACGTTACATGGCCATCTGCGGAGGCTAAACGTGAAAATATGAAACAGTTGATTAACTTTTTCGATAAAATTGGTTGGAAGCTGCTGAATAACGAAAATGAGATACTTAGTAAAGAGAGTGGTAAACTTGCCATTATTGGTGTTGAAAACTGGGGGGCAAACATGCGGTTTCCAAAATATGGCGATATCGATAAAGCAATTCAAGGAAGTGAACAAGCAGATATTAAGATACTAATGACACACGACCCGTCTCATTGGGAGAAGGTTGTGATACCAGGTAATTATGATATAGACCTGGCTCTATCCGGCCATACACATGGATTTCAGTTTGGTATTGAAACGAAAGATTTAAAATGGAGCCCAGCAAAATACATGTACAAACATTGGGCAGGGTTATATCAGGATCGTAAAAAATCAGGAAAGTACATTTATGTGAACCGGGGATTAGGTTCAATTGGGTATCCAGGAAGAATTGGTATACTACCGGAAATTACGGTTATAGAATTAATGTCGTCCTAATTACACAAACCTGCAATGTGAAACCTATTTAATCGTTTTCGCATTTTCACATTCCCTCACTAAAAACAATACCTTTGCATTTCAAAAAATATCGTTATGGCATTTATTAATTCCTTCGAAAAAGAAGGTAATTATCTGTTTAAACACCGTGGACAATTTCCTGTTATCTTATTTTTGATAGCAATACCTGTAGTTCTTTTTACTAATACATCATATCTTAATGCATCAGCTCAGAATTGTTTAATGTGGGTGGCTATCTCATTGAGTATCTTAGGTTTTATTATTAGGGCCATATCTATAGGAACAACACCAAAAGGAACCTCAGGTAGGAATACAAAGGAAGGCCAAGTTGCTGAGTCGCTAAATACAACAGGAATATATTCAATGGTTCGCCATCCGTTATATGTTGGTAATTACTTTATGTGGATCGGAATAGTATTATTCACGTTCAACTTTGCGTTTGTTATAATTGTTTCGCTTGCTTTTTGGCTTTATTATGAGCGAATTATGTTCGCTGAAGAACGTTTCCTAGAAAGAAAATTTGGTGATGATTACATGGAGTGGGCAAACCGTACACCTGCATTTATTCCATGCCTGAAGAAATACAGGAAGAATGAAGTGCCATTTTCAATAGTGAGCGTTCTGCGTCGAGAATATTCCGGAGTACTTGCTACGGTTATAGGATTCGTGTTTATAGATGATTTAAGACGTTATTTCTTTGACAACACTTTCGAACTGTATACTCCCTGGCATTATGCACTGATTGTCACGCTTTTTATTGTAATTATCTTGAGAAGTTTAAAGCATTATACTCAGGTCTTGAAAGAGTCGGGAAGGTCGTAGTTAATTTGACTTTGTTAAGATATTACCAGTGGAAAGACTCTTCTGTCATCCACTTACCTTGAACTTTGAGTACTTGTTCAATAATATCTCGTACACACCCTTTACCACCGTTTTTGTCAGAAATATACAAGCTAATGCTTTTAATTTCTTGAACTGCATCTGCCGGGCAAACCGGTACCCCAACCATCTTCATAACTATGTAATCGGGAATGTCATCGCCCATATATACAATATGCTCAGGATTAATATTTTTCTTTTTAATGTAATCATTAAAAATCACCACTTTATCTTTTACTCCTAAGAACACATCAGTGATATTTAATGCTCCAAATCTGTTCTCAACTGATTGTGAAAATCCTCCAGAAATGATTACCACATTATAACCCAGTTTAATAGCAAGTTGTAATACATAGCCATCTTTTACATTTGCCGATCGTAATGGGTTTCCTTCGTGTTGTAGGATAAGTGCGCCGTCGGTCATAACACCGTCATAATCAAATATAAAGGTTGTTACTTTCTTAAGTTTTTCTTTATAATTAGCCATGATGTTTATTAATAATTTGTCTTGTTAGAAGATTGTATATTTCTTTGTATTCGGAATATTTATCCAAAAGTTCCAGATGTTTGTTGATAGTACTTATTTCTTTTCTAAGGGCAGGTCCAGTTTGAGCCTGATAAGGATTAACATCCCGTATTTTAACAGCTGTTTCTTTTATAAGTGGATGCAAAAGAGAAAAGTCAATGTCCTTTTCATTAAGTACATCGTGGGCCAAATTGTACAGTAAGTTTGAGAAGTTATTAACAGTAACAGCTGTTAGATGAAGATATTGACGTTTCTCAGAATTTAGTAAGACCACGTTGTTGCTAATTTTCTTTGCTAGCTGAACGAGTAGCTCTGAAGTTATATCATTTGATCCTTCTATGCAGATGGGTACCTCCTGAAAATCTACTTGTTTTCCTTTTGTGAACGTCTGCAAAGGATAAAATACTCCGTAATGATGAAATTTACCTTCAAAAACGTCAGAAGGTTGACTACCCGAAGTATGGACCATGATTCCTTCTTTACTTTTAAGTTTTGTTATTACATTACTAATTTCATTATCTGGTATTGCTATGATATACAGATCTGATATAGTATTTAGTTTCTCAAGATTTTCAACGTAATTACAACCAACTTTTTCTGCTAATAATTTTGAGTTGTCGATGTTTGGAGAGAACACCTCCAATACCCTAATCCCGTTACTTGAAATCACTTCGCCTAGGGCAGTTGCAACATTCCCAGAACCTATAATACTAACAGTTAATATTTGGTTAGTTGTGTTCAATTTTAGGCAAAATTTACTCTTATATCATCTTTCAGTGCGCTAATTGCACTATCAATAGGATTGTGTTTAGTGTTAAATCCGTGTGTTATAATCTCTTGTGCAAACTTATTTGCGTCATCATCAGAGTTAAATTTTGTAGCAGCAGAATTTACCAATCTTACAACGTCTTCTTTCGCTGCTTTAACTAGTTCCCATGCTGTATCAGATACATAAAGTTGTTGCGACAAATTATGCTCATATTCTTCCCTGATTGTTGTAAGTAATGACGAATGTAATACCTTGACATTAGCATTAGGTTTCAAAACTCGTGTTATTAAATTTGGCGGATTGATCCTTTCCAAAAATAGAGACATTCTCTCGTAAGCTTTAAATCTTAACGGCATTGAGGTCTTGCTGTTATTTGATTTCTTTTCATTTTCCATCTTTACCTTAAGTAATCTCTGTTCCTCTTTTAGGAAATCAAATTGCTTTGAATTTTGTCGTGTAAATTCACGCATCATAATATAAACAACAATAAGTACTGCTATTGTGGGGATAATTATTTTAAGAAACTCAATCATTTCACTCATATTACTTTGATTAAAATATCACAGTTACAAAATAACAACTAATTTTCACGCTAAGCTGTAAATAATTACTTATTCCTTATTCCTGAGTATCAATTTTTTGTATTGACTTTAACTAATGCAAAATTTAGCATGTTTGTTTAAAGTGCTTCATTAGCAAATAATTTTATATTCTTCAGCTTTAAATTCTGCTTTTTGTTATTATATTTGCTCCTTAAAAATTATAAAAGTGGATAAAAGTATATTATCAGACAGGATACTAAATCTCTCGGTGTCAGCAACTTTAGAAATGACGAGGTTAAGTCGTGAGCTCAAGGACAAGGGAGTCGACGTTATAACATTGAGTTTAGGCGAACCCGATTTTGATACACCTCAAATAATAAAAGATGCCGGGAAAAAGGCTATTGATGATAATATCACTCATTATCCTCCGGTTCCTGGTTTTATGGAACTTAGAGAGGCTATTGCACAAAAATTAAAGCGAGACAATAATTTAGATTACAAACCAAGTCAGATTGTCGTTTCAACAGGAGCCAAGCACTCACTTATAAATGTATTCATGTGTATTCTCAATGAGGGTGATGAGGTTATCATTCCGGCTCCTTATTGGGTTTCATATCCTGAAATGGTAAAACTTTCAGGTGGGAAACCAGTTATTATAGATGCTGGAATTGATAGTGATTTTAAAGTTAAACCAGAGGATGTGGAAGCAGCTATTACAAAGAGAACAAAAGCTTTTTTGTTTAATTCTCCGAGCAATCCAACTGGATCGGTTTATGCAAGGGAAGAGCTTGAAGAACTGGCAAGAGTTTTTGCAAAGTATCCTGATATTTTGATTGTAGCAGATGAGATTTATGAATACATTAACTTCAGTGGAAAGCATGAAAGTTTGGCTTCTTTTGATGAAATTAAAGACCAGGTTGTTATTGTAAATGGTGTTTCAAAAGGAATGGCAATGACAGGTTGGAGAATTGGTTATATAGCAGGACCTCAGTTCATAGCTGATGCATGCACAAAGATACAGGGACAATATACGTCTGGTACTGGAACTATCTCACAGATGGCAGCTATGGAAGCTGTAAAAACTGTACCCGAAACTTCTACGGAGTTAAAAAACATGGTAGAGGCATTTAAAGAAAGGCGAGATTTATTGATTGATTTATTTAGATCTATTCCTGGAGTTAAAATAAATATCCCTAGTGGTACCTTTTACCTTTTTCCTAACGTAAGTTCTTATTTTGGTAAATCTTATGGAGAATATACAATACATAGCAGCACTGATTTGTGTATGTATTTACTTAATCAGGCTCATGTGGCACTTGTACCAGGAGAGGCATTTGGTAACCCAAATTGTATTAGAATATCTTATGCCACATCAAAAGAGCTTATAACAGAAGCAGTTAGTAGAATTAAACTTGCTCTAGACAGACTTACCTAATTTGAAATGAGATTGTTTGATATTTCGATTAGATAAATTCCACAATTTCTTCAAGAGATTTTCTTATTTTATTATCTCTCTTATGGTAACCATCATTTGGGTAGCCTAAGGGTGTGATGCTATAAATTACTTCATCATCATTAAGTTCCAGTATATCGCGGATTAATTGATTATCAAAAGCAGCGATCCAGCAAGTAGCAACTCCTTCAGCTTCTGCCGCTAATATCATATGGTCCATTGCGATTGTGAGATCAGTCTCAATTGAATTATATCCGTCAGTTCTTCTAACCCATGCTTTTGCTCGGTCACCGATAACAACTAATATGTGAGGTGCATTTCTGTACCAGTCCTTTGGATAACATTGCCTAACTTTCTCAAGCATATTATCTGAGGAAACGATAATAAATTTCCATGGTTGTTTGTTAGATGCAGAAGGAGCGATTCGTCCTGCATCGGCTATTTTTAGAAGAATATCTTTATCTACTGGTTTGTTAGGGTTATAGTCCCTTACACTTTCTCTTGTTCTTATCAAATCAAAATAATCCATAGATAATGTTTTATAAGTAATATAATTATCAACTGCAATATAGTTACTTTTTGCTTTCTAAGACCATATCATAATTGACATTCAAGCTGAGCGCATAAATTCAATAACTATGGTAATATTGGTTCATATTACTTTTGCTAGAATTTCAAGTTAACTCCAAGCATAAAGTTAAATTCTGCCTGAGGAAAATAGCCATTCATTTCATATTCCACATCATCAGAATAATATCGATATACCCAGGCGTTTGTTTCATACTTTTCATTGAAGATATTATTTAATGTCAACATGAAGTCAATTTGTTTTATGAAACTTGTTTCAATAGTGTAATTAATCCTTATGTTGTTAACAAAATACGGGTCGAGACTCCTTTGCATATTTGATGTATTATCAATGTATTGCCTGCCTACATATTTTGAGAATAAACTTAGCTTTAGATTCTCAAGAGGAGTTACACTAATGTTGCTTGACAGTATTGTATTCGGCGAAAATGAAATATCAGCAGTACCAATCGTGTCTTGTATCTGGCCCCATGGTGGCGACCAGTTATCAACATAAGAAACAAAATCTTTAATCTTATTTTGACTTAGTGTTGCATTTAATTGCCACTCAACTATTTTAAGAAATTTTATTCCTGCAATGAGCTCAATTCCTGCTCGATAACTGGAGGGTACATTTGTCATAATCGCATCACCAACATTGTTTATTTTTCCAGTCATAACGAACTGATCTTTATAATCCATATAATATAAGTTCGCTTCTACCAAAAATGATTTTCTGGTATAACTATAACCAAGTTCTATATCAGTAAGGCGCTCTGGGGAAATATTTTGGGAAGTATCAGCATCTCTGTATACTGATCGGTTAGGTTCACGATTTGCTATCCCAACAGATAAGTATAGATTTTGTTTATCATTAATCTTATAGTAGATGCCAGCTTTTGGGTTGAAGAAATTGAACTTGTGTGATTGCGTGAGATCTTGTAGATCATCATGTGTGCCCTTAATTTTGTAATTAATGCCCCTGTATTGTAAATCTCCGTAAAGATTTATTTTATCACTTAGTTTGAAGTTTGCTTTTGCAAAAAGATTAAAATCTGATTTAGTTCCCGTGTTGAAATACCAGTTTCTGTCATATAGTCCTAAAGTAGCAATCTGAGCCCATACAATTTTTCCATAATGATCTCCATCATAATAACTCCAGCCACCTCCAATGTTCAACTTTAATTTGCCAGAAGTATAATTTGCTGCCAGATTAATTCCATAGAACTTATTATCCAGCCACTTTTGTTGAATAAGGTTTGTGTTGGTAATAGTATCATTTCCAATAATTGTATCATTCAAACCATAACTGGTAAACTCTTCGTCGTTCTTATAACTTTCGTAATAACCCTTACCCGTTGTGAGAAAAGCAGTTGAGACAATATTTAGTTTATTATTAAATTGATGAGCATAATGCAATTGATAATAATTTTGAATATAATTGTCAGTTTGGTTATCATAATACCCCATAAAATTACCTTCGTTGTCATAAATCTCACCGGCAGGATTATAAGTCCTGTTTGTTTTCAAACTATCCTTTGGAACTCCGTACCACGATTGGTATGTTTTTTCATCGCCTAATAATACAATTGCTTTGAGAATATCTTTTTTCCCATAATACGAACCTGAAAAATATGCTGATTTAAGATTTGATGAAGCGCGGTCAACGTAACCATCTGATTTAATGGATGAAACTCTACCTGAAATATTCCACTTATCGTTTAATAATCCAGAACCAAAAGATAAGCTATAATTCTTAGTATTAAAAGAACCAAAATAACTGCTGAACTCCGCGTGTGGATCGGGATTATTATCTCCAGTCTTAATGTTAATACTGGCACCAAATGAAGCAGCTCCGTTTGTCGAAGTACCAACACCTCGCTGTACCTGGACATCGTTAATGGATGATGCAAGATCAGGTAGGTCAACAAAATATACACTATGAGATTCTCCGTCATTAACAGGTACACCATTTAGGGTAACGTTTATACCTGTCAGGTCTGTCCCTCTTATCCTAAGCCCGGTATAACCTATACCAGCTCCTGCATCCGAAGAAACCACTGTGGATGGAGTTGAGTTAAGTATATAGGGGAGGTCTTTACCTGAATTCTTCTCTGCAATTTCAGCTTGATCCATAATTTTATATGTTATTGGTGATTCATCAGTGGCTCTGATCGCAGTAATTATAACCTCATCACTCATTACTACAGATGGATGTAAGGCAACGTTTTGTTCAATATTTTTATTAACATTTAATTCAATTGTGCGAGATTCAAAACCAATGTACGAAGCCTTAAGTGTGTATGTGTCAAATGATAACCCAGTTATTAGATAATAACCATTAGCATCTGATATAGCAGAGAACTTTGTGTCCAGAACAATGATATGTGCACCTGATAAAGGTAATCCGTTACTACTATTAGTAACTTTACCCGACACTGTATTTTGGGCATTCATAACTAAAGGTAGAAATGCCATAACGATGAATAATAAATAATTTTTTTGCATAATTCTGTTGATTTTATAACATTTATAAATCAATAGAAGAAAGCCTAATGGGTTGTAATCTCTTTTCCTACACCGGCATTATCCGGATCAGGTTCAGAGGGTATGATCTCAGCCCTTGTTTTGAGGCACCCCTATTGGTAATTAGGTACAAATTTATAAATAAGTTTAATATATGCTGCAAGTGTTTATCGAATTTAATTATTCTTCACGTGGATCGCCTTGCAAAGGCAACTTCGCAAGCTTTTCCACTTCAATACTTGCATAGCCAAATTCGGTAACAACTTTGCCCAGTATAAGATAAACACCATGTCCTCTGAAAGGATATCTTTTAAGTGAATCAGGGAAATGTGTAGTATCGAAGAACTCACCTTGGTCATCTAAAAAAGTACCAAAGTGCATCATTTCCTTTTTCACAGTTTTTACATACTTGATGGTAACCAATAGCCCAATCATTCGTGCTCTTTTCCCAATCATATTATCTAGTTCACATGCTCTTATCTCACCTCTGAAATCTGTTTTTAGCATATTAAAAAATGTTGTGCTGACGGGAAATCCCAGCAACTCTATTTCGTCATAAGCATCTTCTAACTTATTATGCATAAGTGTTGGAAGTTCATATTGTTTGCCACGGCTTTCGAACAGACGAACTGCTTTTGGAAGCTGTTTGTTGGTTTTTTGTAATAGATGGGATTCCCATAGTAACTGCGATTTTGGTTTATCTGTAAAACGTAATGCATTAACCTTAACCAGTAGAAGCAATTGCTCAATTCCGGGCCTGATACGCTGTATGAAATTCTCAAGACCAGTGTACTTTCCATTGTGAGTACGCTCATCAACAATGGCATTTGCCAGTTTGTTTTCGAGTTTTGAAATATGTACCAGTCCGATGTAAATGTTATTGCCCGTGATATTGGTGTTAAAGTCACTATTATTCACACAAGGCAGGTGAAGATTTCCTCCCTGACGTTTTGCTTCGTTAAAATAAACCCACGAATGATAGAATCCTCCAAAATTGTTTATCACTGCTACCTGGAATTCGAGTGGGTAGTGTGCTTTTAGATACAGGCTCTGGAAACTTTCAACAGCGTATGACGCTGAGTGTGCTTTTGAGAATGAGTAGCCTGCAAAGCTTTCGATCTGGCGCCAAACCTCATTTGTTATCTCATCGGGGTAGCCCCTTTCTTTACAATTGCTAAAAAATTTTTCTACAATGCGTTGAAATTCACGCTTTCCTCTGTATTTACCACTCATCGCTCTGCGTAACACATCGGCATCGGATAAATCGAGGCCGGCAAAATGATGACATACCTTAAGCACATCTTCCTGGTAAACCATCACGCCGTATGTTTCTCCCAGCTGTTCTTTCATCACCGGGTGGATATGTTCAAAACTGTCAGGGTTATGGAAACGGTAAATGTATTCGCGCATCATACCTGATTTAGCTACTCCGGGACGTATTATCGAACTGGCAGCAACCAGGGTAAGGTAATTGTCGCACTTAAGTTTTTTAAGTAACCCCCTTGTTGCTGGACTTTCTATATAGAAGCATCCGTTTGTTTCGGCTTTTTTAAGTTGTGCTTTAACCTTGGTGTCATTTTTAAATTTCTCTACCTTATGTACATCAATGTTAATACCTCGGTTATTACGTATTATCTCAGCTGCATCCTTAATGTGCCCTATGCCACGCTGGCTCAGTATGTCAAGTTTTTCGAAACCGATCTCCTCGGCTACATACATATCCCACTGGGTAGTTGGAAAACCCTTTGGGGGCAAATCCAGGGCTGTATAGCATGTAATTGGTTCTTCGGAAATGAGAATCCCTCCGGCATGAATACTACGCATGTTCGGGAAATCAGTCATCATTGTGGCTATCTTATGTATGTGCCTTGTAATATGGTTTTTACTCTTTTCGATTGCAGGATTTCTGGTCAGTACATCGATCTCTGATTTGGGAAGGCCATGTACTTTTCCCAGCTCACGATAAATAGATTTACCCTTAAAAGTAACCGATGTGCCTAAAAATGCAGTATGCTTTTGCCTGTATCGCTTAAAAATATAGTCCTGCACTTCTGCCCTGTCTTTCCATGAGTAATCGATGTCGAAATCTGGAGGGGAGCTGCGTTTGGGATTGATAAAACGCTCAAAATACAGATTCAGTTCGATAGGATCTACATCTGTTATTTTTAAACAGTAAGCAACAACACTGTTAGCACCACTACCGCGGCCAACGTGGTAAAATCCGCGTGATAAAGAATAGCGGATAACATCCCAGGTTATTAAGAAATAAGATGAAAACCCGAGCTTGTCAATGATTTCAAGTTCGCCGGTAACTCTTTTTAATGCATGCTTGTTGTGTTTTCCATAGCGATATTGCATGCCATCATAGGCCAGCTTTTCTAACAGTATTTTATCATCATAGCGGCTGCCTGTAAAAGTTTGCTTGTTTTTACTGCTGTCGTAGTCGAAATCAATTTCACAATCAGCGATAATATCTTGTGTGTTTTTAATAATCTGTGGGTATTGTTCAAAAGCTGTAATGATGTCAGCTTCAGGAATAAATACCTCATCTTGTGGAGCATACATATGGGGTGTTAGCTGACTAAGAAGAATATTATGGTTGATGGCACGCAGGTTTTTGTGAAGATACCATGTTTTTTTATCACTAAAAGTAACAGGCTGCTGAATCACCATTTTTGTTAGTTTCCTTTTGCTTAGGGTTAATAGTTTGTGAATTTGTGATGGCTTTACGCCGATGAATTCGTTATTTTTTAATCTGTGGCCAATTGTGTTGCCAAAAGGATAGATGATGTACACAGCATTGAATTCCGGAGCCAATGAAGTATATTTTTTCTCTTTAAGATTAATTGCACTCATATATTCGTTAAGCTCTCTAAAGCCGTTGTTGTTGCGGGCAATGCCTGTAAAAAGTAACTCGTCATTATTTCTGAACTCCATTCCGCCTATAGGTTTGACTCCATGTACCTTGCAAATCTTCACAAAATCAATCATCCCTGATGAATTGTTGATATCGGTCAAAACCATAGCTTCTATTTTTCTCTTTAAGGCTTCTTCCACCAAAGCATCAATAGAATAAGTGCCATAGCGAAGACTGTAATATGAGTGAGAGTTTAGGTACATGGTATTAGAAGTTGTTGTCTTTTCTAGACTTTCATTTCCCGTCTCTTGACTTTTGCCTCCTGATTTTTGACTCCCACCGCTCTTCTCACCGCTTTATTTCCATATCTTAACCTTATGCTATCCATAGCCTGATAAAGGTCTATCATCTCGGGTTTGTTATCAAAAAGATCTAATTGCTGGCTGCCTCCAACCAAATGGCTGAAACGTACTCCAATTAACCTTATCAGCATTCTTCTTGTGTACAATCGTTGAAATAATTCCAGAGCTGTTTGCATTAGTACATGATCGAACGAAGTGTAGGGGAGGTGTTTTTGCAGAGTATGGGTATCAAAATTTGAGTAACGTATCTTAACAGTGATACATCCTGTTAGTTTTTGTTTTTTTCGTAGTTCAAAAGAAATTTTTTCCACCATTGAAATGAGCAGATTTTTTAGTTTTTTTATATCTATGGTGTCTTTGTCAAAAGTTCGTTCGGTACTAATAGACTTGCGTTCAGAATATTGTACTACAGGTGTATTGTCTATGCCATTGGCTTTTTTCCAGACTGAAATACCATTTTTACCCATTACCTGTATTATCATCTCCGGTGGTATCATGCTGAGGGTACGAATTGTAGATACACCCATAGATCGCAAAAGTCGGTAGCTTTGTTTTCCTATCATAGGTATTTTTCTTATTGACAGGGGAAACAGAAATGGCATTACATTTTTATGAGGTATATATAGTTCGCCATTAGGTTTGGCTTCATTGGTGGCAATTTTTGAAACNGTTTTGTTGGTTGAAAGTCCGAATGAAATGGGGAGACCAGTATTTTTAATTATACGTTCTCGTAACTCATGACTCCATTTTAAGCTGCCAAAAAAGCGGTCCATACCNGTTATGTCAATGTAATGCTCATCAATGGAAGCTTTTTCGTAAACAGGTGCACTTTCGGAAATTATGTCGGTTACCAATTTCGATTGCTTGCTGTATTCTTCCGAATCACCACGAATAAAAACNGCATCACCACATAGTTGCTTAGCCATACGCATTGGCATAGCCGAGTGTACCCCAAATTGTCGTGCTTCATAACTGCATCCTGCCACCACACCCCGGTCCGACATACCCCCTATGATAACGGGCTTGCCCACAAGCGACGAATTTCCTAAACGCTCAACCGATACGAAAAATGTGTCCAGATCTAAATGAATTATACTTCGATTATTCAATTTTATTTATTTTTTTGACGAAATACTTGATAATTAAAATATTTGTATTACTTTTGATTATAATATAAGCAATTATTCGACTACAATATAATCATTAATAAAAATAATGCAAGAAAAGAATGTGTTTTATTAGCTCTTAGTATATCTTTTGTGATAACCTGATAGTGCCTTAGTGGTTAAATGTTTTTTACCACTAAGTGACACTAAGTACTGCACGAAGGTTCACAAAGTAAAAATAATATTATGGATATAGAAAAGGTTTTCAAAATGGTACTAGATTGCTCATTTAAGGTTCATACTGCATTGGGACCTGGATTACTTGAAAGTGCTTATGAAGAGTGCTTGTATTATGAACTTGTACAATCCAGCTTAAGTGTGGAAAAGCAAAAACCGTTGCCACTAATTTATGAGGAAGTAAAACTTAATGTGGGTTATAGAGTTGATTTGTTAGTAGAAAACAAAGTGATTGTTGAGATAAAATCTGTTGAATCTTTAGCAGATATACATTTAGCACAAATACTCACGTATCTGAAGCTTTCAGAATGCAAGTTAGGATTATTGGTAAATTTTAATGTCAGACAATTAAAAGATGGCATTAAGAGGATAATTTTCTGATCCTTAGTGTATCCTTTGTGATTACCTTAGCGCGACTTAGTGGTTAATTGTTTTTTACCACAAAGTGTCGCAAAGGAAAAACTTGTTGTAAAAAAATAAATAGATAATAATGAATAACCATCCGGAATTTTTAAATACTATTACCGGTAATTAATAATAATGCCTATGTACTTTAAAAACAACATTAAATTATTAAGGAAACGCCAGGGACGCACTCAGGATGATGTGGCTCATGCGTTAACAATGAAACGATCTACATTGAGTGGCTATGAAAATGGTGTAGGTCATCCTAATCTTAGTGCACTGATACAATTTTCTGATTACTTTGGGGTTGCAGTTGATACATTGATAAAGATCGATCTGGAATCCTTGTCAGAGAGTCAATTGTCGCAGTTAGAAAAAGGTTATGACATATATGTAAAAGGGAGTAACTTAAGAGTATTAGCAACAACAGTTGACCAGGATAATGATGAGAATATCGAGCTGGTTAACGAAAAAGCCAGTGCCGGTTATGCTGCCGGATATGCTGATCCTGAGTATATAAGGATACTACCGACATTCAAATTACCTTTCTTGTCGAAACAAAAGAAATACAGGAGTTTTCAGATTAATGGCGATTCGATGCTACCTATTCCTGATGCGTCATACGTTACCGGTGAGTTTGTTCAGGATTGGAACACGATACGAAACCACCATGCATATATTATTCTTACTCGCGATGATGGAATGGTATTTAAAGTTGTGGAGAATTTAATCGAAAATGAGGGTAAATTAATGCTTCACTCTCTAAACCCACTTTTTTTGCCTTACGAAATTAAAATAAGTGATGTAACTGAAATTTGGAAGTTTGTAAATTATATTAGCTCTGAAGTGCCTGAACCTAACAAGGAAAAGAATGAACTTACCAGGGAAGTTAAGGAGTTGAAGAAGCAGGTGCAGGCTATACAGATGAAGTTGAATCTGTAAACTAACCACAAAGACGCACTAAGGGACTCTCAAAGTAGCACAAAGGAAAATTTTATGGAGGAAAAAGAAGGTTTTTAGGATGATATTAGTCACTTTGTTTAATGAGAACTTAGTGTACCTTCGTGATCCCCCTTGGTGTAACTTTGTGGTAAAATTTATTACTTCTTTGTGATAAAGAATGTACGCAATTGTCGACATAGAAACAACTGGTCTTAGTCCTTCAAACGAGAAAATAACTGAGATTGCTATCATTATTCATGATGGAAAGAAAATTATTGAAGAATTTTCAACTCTGATAAATCCAGAAAAGAAGATTCCTTACAGGATTATTAATCTTACAGGAATCAATAATCAGATGGTTGAGGATGCTCCAAAATTTTATGAAGTCGCAAAACAGATTGTTGAAATAACAGACGATATGATAGTAGTTGGACACAATGTACGTTTTGATTATAGCTTTATCAGAAATGAGTTTAAAAGCCTAGGTTATATTTACGAAAGAAGAACACTTGATACAGTGAAACTCAGTCGTAAACTAATTCCCGGCAGAAAGTCATATGGCTTAGGAAGATTGTGTAAAGATCTGGAAATTGTGAATCACGCTCGTCATCGTGCTTCTGGAGATGCAATGGCTACAACAAAACTGTTCGAATCATTACTCTCGATTGATAGTAATCCGGAATCTATTAACCTCAATGGAGTCCAAACTGATGTAAACAGATCGCTGGTTAAAGACTTACCTTCAGAAACGGGCGTTTATTATTTCTATGATAGGAGCAAAGAATTAATTTATGTTGGTAAATCGATAAATATACATGACAGGATTCTATCCCACATAAATAATAACCTTAATAGTAAAGCAATTGAAATGAAGAATTTACTAGCCGACGTTAGCTTCAATATTACTGGCAGTGAATTAATTGCTTTATTATTGGAATCTCATGAAATTAAAAAGAACCAGCCAAGGTTTAACCAATCTCAAAGAAGAACATATTTTAACTATGGTTTATATTCCTTTATAGATGAATTTAGCTACATAAATTTGAAAATTATCAGGATTATTGATGAACTAAATCCATTATATACTTATAGCTCTGCTCAGGAAGGTAAAGAGCATTTGGCTATGCTATGTGACGAATTTAATTTATGCCAGAAATTGTGTGGATTATATGATACTTCTGGTGCCTGTTTTCATTATCAAATTAGTAGTTGCAACGGTGCATGTATAAATGAGGAATCTTCATCATCGTACAACTTAAGAGTTAGTGAGGCATTAGAGAATTATCAGTTTAAACAACAGAATTTCTTTGTTGTCGATGAAGGAAGAAATGATGATGAAAAATCGGTTGTGAAAGTTGAAAATGGAAAATATGTAGGCTTTGGTTATTTAGGTAAAGATCAGTTTAGCTCTGATATTAGCCTACTGCATGATTGTATTGTAAGATATAGAGATAATAAAGAAGTACGGCGCATTATTAATTCACATTTAAAGAAAACAAAATGTAAAATTATTGAGTATTAGATCTTGAAGAAGCGATATCTAATTGCCTGATTGTTTTTTTACCCTCTCCAGATTCAACATATTAATTGGATTTATCGTCATTCCTGTAATGTCTTTTTGAACAAATCTTACAACCTTATCATAGTATAGAACTGCAACAGGTGCTTCTTCCATAATTAAGCTATCAATAATACGATACTTATTTGTTCGTTTATCTTTTTCGTTAATACTGAAAGATGATAAGTACAACATATCGATTATAGAGTCAGAAAAGTGAGTATAATTAGGGCCGTTGGGTGCAAAATTCTCAGAATAGAACATTGATAAGTAGTTTTCCTCGTCAGGGTAATCTGCAATCCATGAAGCTCTAAAGAAATTTAGTTTTCCGTGAGCTTTCAATTCACGAACTGTTGCAGCCGGCGATACTTCAATAGCTATTTTCAGGCCAATATTTTTTAGCTGAGACTGAATAAATTTACATAGATCAAGATAATCGGGCGTTGTGACGAGAGTAATCTCTGGAACAGGATTATCGATGCTATAACCGGCATCTTTCAATAATTTCTTAGATTTATCAGGATTATAACTAAAACCATATCCGGCGTTAGAATCAAATGATGGCATTCCTGCTGGAATAATTCCTTTTTTCCCTGGTGTACCAATTCCGTTCCTTAAATAATGAATCATTTTCTGTCTGTCGAATCCATAATTTATTGCCAATCTCACATTTTTATTTTGTAATGGATTTTCTTTTTCGTTTGATAATGCTGTATCAACAAGTATTGCAAGGTATTCTGTATTAAGGTATGAACCCTCAATCATATTAAACCTATTACTGAATTTTGATTTCAATTGCCCTGATCTTGTTAATAATTCATCTTTGTATGAGGGATCGATTCCTGATATAAAATCAAAATTACCTTTCACAAACTCCATGAAGGCTGTCATCTTATCAATTAAAAAAGATACCGCAACACCATCAAGAAATGGTAATTGTTCTCCATTATATTTTTCAAAGTAATCAGGGTTTTTTCGAAGAACAAGTTTAATATTCTCGATCCAATTTTGCATTTTAAATGGCCCGGTACCTACGGGATGTTTTCTGAAATCAGCACCATAAAATTCTACGGCTTCATGTGGGATAACAGAGCAATATTTCATACTCAATATACCTAAGAAAGGAGGGAAGGGTTTTGATATCTCAATATGGAGAGTGCTGTCGTTCAATGCATAGATTGCGTAGCTATTATTCTTTTTCTTAACATTTGACAATACCCATGCTCCCGGTGATGCGGTTTTTGGATCCAGCAATCTATTAAAACTATAAACAAAGTCGCTGGCCACAACTTTTCTTGATGCACCTTTGAAAGAAGAATCCTTATGAAAAAAAACATCAGTACGTAAGTTGAATGTATAGTTAAGACCGTCTTCGGAGATCTCCCAGTTTCTGGCAATCGAAGGAGCAACTTCTAGGCTGTCATTAAGCTTAACAAGACTGTTATACAGCTGATTACAAATCCAGATATGAGCGAGATCGCGTGAGAAAGCTGGGTCAAGTGAAATAATTCCAGCTGCTTCATTATAGGTAAATACACTTTTTTCAGAGTTATTTTGTTTATCGGTACATGAAATAAGAAAAATTAATATCAGCACCGCAACAATATGAAAGTATGTGTTTTTTACTTTCAAAAAGTAGATTATTAGTTAATCAGTAAAGGATTGTTAACTTTTACTTGCAAAAGTGCATGATCGATAGCTTCAAGCATATTGTCAACGTATTTAAATTCTAAACCTTTAATATATTCATCCTTAACTTCTTCAATGTCTCTTCGGTTTTCTTTGGAAAGAATGATCTCTTTGATTTTAGCACGTTTGGCAGCAAGAATCTTTTCTTTTATACCACCAACCGGGAGTACTTTCCCACGGAGCGTAATCTCACCCGTCATTGCAAGATTTGCTTTAACCTTCCGCTGAGTAAATGCAGAAGCAAGGGCGGTAAGCATAGTAATACCAGCTGAAGGTCCGTCTTTTGGAGTGGCACCTTCTGGAACATGAATATGCACATTCCAATTCTTAAATACTTCAGGTTCAAGTCCGACAATTTGATGATGGGCTTTTAAATATTCATAGGCGAGACTTGCTGATTCTTTCATCACGTCACCCAGATTCCCTGTAAGTTTAAGCTCTCCTTTTCCTTTGCTCAGACTTACCTCAATAAACAAAATTTCGCCTCCAACAGCAGTCCAGGCTAATCCTGTTACAACTCCGGCAACGTTATTTGTAATGTCTTTATCTTTCTGAAAGATAGGTACACCCAAGATATCATTGAGGAGGTTTATTGATAATTTAGACTCATAAGTCTCATCCATAGCGATGAATTTCGCCCTATTTCTAATAACTTTTGCAATTTGCTTTTCTAAATGTCGTACTCCGGCTTCCTTTGTGTAATCATCAACTATTTTTTCAAGAATACTATTCTTAAACTTAACCTGACTGGATTTAACACCATGTTCAATTAGTTGTTTAGGAAGCAAGTGCCTTTTCGCAATCTCAATTTTCTCTTCCAGAATATATCCTGTAAGATTAATTATTTCCATTCTATCGCGTAAAGCAGGATGCACAGTTGCTAAAGTATTTGCTGTTGCGATGAACATGATATTTGACAGATCATATTCTACTTCAAGATAATTATCATAAAATGAATTATTTTGTTCAGGATCAAGTACCTCAAGCAAAGCAGCCTGTGGATCACCACTATAATTACTACCACTTACTTTATCAATCTCATCAAGCATAAAAACAGGATTTGATGTCTTTATCTTTTTAAGGCTTTGAATTATTCTGCCCGGCATAGCACCAATATAAGTCTTCCTATGACCACGTAATTCTGCCTCATCACGTACTCCTCCAAGAGACATCCGTACAAATTTTCTGCCCAGCGCATTTGCAATAGATTTGCCTAATGAAGTTTTACCAACTCCCGGAGGGCCAACAAAACAGAGTATTGGCGATTTCATGTTATCCTTTAGTCTAAGAACAGCAAGATGCTCAATGATCCTGTCTTTTATTTCTTCAAGTCCGTAATGGTCATCGTTGAGAACTTTTAAGGCATGCTTCAGATCTAGGTTATCTTTCGAAAACTCATTCCATGGCAACTCTACAAATAAGTCGAGGTATCCCAATTGAATTGAATACTCAGCTGCCGCTGGATTCATTCTCAGGAGCTTGACCATTTCATTTTTAAAAACCTCAGCAACCTCTCCAGACCACAATTTCTTAGAAGCTTTTTCATTTAACTCCCTAATTTCATTATCGTGGGGGCCACCACCGAGCTCATCCTGAATAGTTTTGAGTTGTTGATTTAACAGAAAATCGCGCTGTTGCTTATCCATATCAACTTTAACTTTGCTCTGGATATCATGCTTTAGCTCAAGTAATTGAAGCTCTTTCGTCATGATCTCCAATACTTTGTTGGCGCGGTTATCTAAATCGGTCATTTCCAACAACTCCTGCTTTGCTTTATTTTCAACATTTAAATTTGAAGAAATAAAATTTAATAGGAAAACAGGACTTTCAATATTGTTAATAGCAAAAACAGCTTCTGAAGGTATAGCTGGTGACTTTTCAATAATTTGTATGCTAAGGTCTTTTACTGATGATATTAGAGCACTAAAATTTTTATCGTCAGGGATTTTACTTTTATATTCAAGGCTAATAATTTTAGCTTTATAATATGGCTCTGATTGAGTAATCTCAGTAATTTCAAAACGTTTTTTGCCTTGTATTATAGCTGTGGTGTTACCATCTGGCATTTGCAGGATTTTTATTAACCTAGCAATGGTACCAGTTTTTTGCAAGTCATCAAATTTAGGATCTTCAACTTCAGAATCCTTTTGTGCAACAACACCGATGGTTTTATTTCCCTGGTAAGCTTCTTTAATAAGCTTAATTGATTTGTCCCTGCCAACAGTAATAGGTATTACTACACCAGGAAATAATACTGTGTTTCGAAGTGGAAGAATAGCTAATTCATCAGGAACGTCTTCCGCGTTCATCATTTCTTCATCTTCGGTAGAAAGTAGTGGAAAAAATTCAGTTTCTGTATCTACTATGTCTGTCAATCCAATTATTTTGTCCATATATTAGTTTACTGTTAAGCCAAATTGTCAGCCGAATACTTTATGATCTATAGTAGCAACTTGTAAAGCGTAATAAATCAATTAGTTAGCAGACTGACTTTATCTAGAGTCTTATTTGTAAAAAATCATTGGTAATACTCAATTAACATGCCAAAATTTAAAGGATAAAGCTGTTGCCGCATACTCCTTTGGTAAGAGTTTGATATTATTTATTGTTGTGTACTAGTCCATAAACATGTTTGAACATATCCTCTTCTAGTTGGTTAAATTCCATATTTCGCCTTGCAAATACTGCTTTCGCAACTTCAACGGATTTTTTAAAATTGTATGGCTTTAATCCGTGAACACCACCCCACATAAATGAAGGTATGAAATTACGCTGATATCCTGAACCATAAATATTACTTGAAACTCCCACTACGCTACCGGTATTAAACATTGTGTTTATACCTGATTTTGAGTGATCACCCATAATAAGTCCGCAAAATTGCAATCCCGTGTTAACAAATGTATTGGAATCATACGACCACAATCTAACATTGTCGTATGTGTTTTTCAAATTTGAAGTATTTGTATCGGCACCTAGGTTACACCATTCTCCGATTACTGAATTTCCAAGAAAACCATCATGCCCCTTATTACTATATCCAAGTATTACAGAGTTATTTATTTCCCCGCCAACTTTAGAATGTGGTCCTATAGTAGTTCCTGAATATATCTTCGCTCCCATTTTTACAACACTATGATCGCAAAGTGCAAAAGGTCCACGTATTTTACTCCCTTCCATTATTTCTGCATCCTTCCCAATATAAATTGGCCCGTCAGTTGTATTTAAATAAACAAACTCCACTTTTGACCCTTCTTCGATAAAGATTTTATCAGAATCACCAATTATGAAGTTCGTATCAGATATAGGTTGTGAGGATTGGTTTCTTGTAAGGATTACAAAATCATCTGCTATGGCTTGAGGATTAATGGTAAAGATATCCCATGTGTTTTCAATCTGTAAGAAATCCGATGTGACTCTAATTACCTGATAGTCTGTGTTAAATATATTGTTAAAATTATCGGCTTGAGGTCTTACGGCAATTTCAACCTTCTCTTTTATTAAAACCTGACCGGGTAATAAGTGATTAATTTGTTCAATCAGATCACCGGTAGGAAACACTGAGCCGTTAATAAAAATATTCTCATCAGAAATTATTGTTGGATACTTATTACTTAAATACTCCTTAGTCCTATAAGAAACTTTTGAGTTTAAGAAAGTCTCCCATTTCTCTTTTATAGTGAGAATGCCTGTTCTGATTTCTGCAACGGGCCGTGTGAAAGTAAACGGAAGCAGTTTGTTGCGTTCCTGGCCGTCAAATAATATATAATTCATAATCAAATGATATGTATGATAATTACATACTTTATAAATAAGAAATAAAAATACTACAAATTAATCTAACTAAGAACTTGTGCTAAACTCAAAAAAAAAGTCTTTGTGGTTTACAAAGACTTTTTTGTGTAGTATATAAACTACTCTGAGCTAATTTTTGTTGAGCAGTTAATTATTCAAATCTCAATTGATATTGTATTACTGGTATTAAACAGAGTGTTCAGGTAGAAATTCAATGAATTAACTATCTTTCTTATCGAAATGCTTTTTGTATTTGCTCTTAAATTTATCAACACGACCAGCAGTATCAACTAGTTTCATTTTTCCGGTGAAGAATGGGTGAGATTTATTTGATATCTCGAGTTTTACCATTGGGTACTCTTTACCATCTTCCCAAACAATTTTGTCTTTAGTGTTTGCAGTTGACCTTGTGATAAAAGAATAATCGTTCGACATATCTTTGAAAACGACTAATCTATAATTCTTTGGATGAATATCTTTCTTCATTTTTACTAATTTTACTATGCTTTTTAAAAAGGGCTGCAAAAATATTACCTTTAGTAAAAATATCCTAATTTTTTGGATAATAATTTATAATCAACAATTATAAATAATATGGCAGGTAGTTATGTGTATGTTACTATTTTATCAAAAAAAAATCTTTACAGGTTAATCAAGAATTTCAATGTGTCAATTCCATCGGCATAATTCCATAGCTGTGGTTTTTGACTGTTGCCCGGAGAAATAGAATTCGTGATCTCTTTTGAAATTGAAACAACGCATTGAATTTTTGAATTATTGACTTCTAATAATCTGTTAACTGAATTAATATCAGTGTAGTGGCTAATGTTAATTACACTAACCGGAGAGGAATAGCTACTATTTTCTGTAAACAACAAATTGCCTGAATCATAATGATTGGTCCCGTTGACCAGATAAATTGCTTTGTTGTATTCATAATTGTTAAAATACTTATGGTTTTGATTTATTTTCTCATTTAATGAACAGGTTTCCAATAATCCTGTAAGTTCATACCCCTTAGGTAACATAATATGTGAGACATTTCTGCAGCCTAATCCGAAGTACATAAAAATATCCTCGGCAAGCTGGTTGAGATCCTTTTTTGATTCCTTTCCTGTTAATACTGCGATACTGTTCCTGTTACGTCTAATAATATGAGGATAGCTGCCAAAATAATACTCAAAGTACCTTGATGTATTATTGCTACCTGTTGCAATTATTGCATCAAAGTCTTTTAGTTGATTATCCGTAAATTCAATCATCCCTTTAAAACCTGATTCAATATCTATAAGTAATTCGCTAATTATAGGAAGAAGAATGCTGTCATCTGCAGATAGTTTTGCCTTAATCATATTACCTGAAATAAGCACAGATAAGAAATCATGGAACCCAACAACAGGGATATTTCCAGCCATAACTACACCAATTTTCTTGTCAGACGAATTACTACCCAATCCTTGTTCATATGGTTTAATCCACTTTTCAATATTTGCTTTGGAAAGGCTCCTCCCGACAGATGAAAGCATATATCTTACATTATCTTCTATAAACCAACCATTGTAATTAACAGCCTCCTTTACAGCATTTTCAAGTTTATTAAGTTGTGCTGAAGTATGTACCTTCTGATGATAGTTTTCTCCAACTTCGAGTAGCATATCCTCAAGAGAAGCAAAAGCTGTGATACGTTTCTTAAGACTTACCATTAGTAGAATTTTTGCAAAAGTATGAAATGAATGAATGTGTAATTGAAGAAAAGTACTGTAAACTAAAATGGATGCAGATTATTGCTTGGGTTGAAACCCGGAAAAGGGGCAAGTCCGTTCATCTGGGGAGACAGATGATTCATTCCAGGGCCATATATAGGGTAATCTTGTTGACGATATTCAAATCCTACATTAATTCTGAAATTATCAGTTACTTTATATTCCACATCCATAATAATTCCTTGAGTACTAAAGTCATAGAAAGGTGATGCAGTCTCAGAATTTGGACTTGGGGACCCTATCATAAATGTTTTGTAGGCTGTGCCACGTAATGTGATTTTCTCATTCACAAAATAATTCCCTGATACAAATATATGTCCATAATTGGATTGATTGGAATGAAACAAGCTCTCATTTCCGTTACCTATAAAGAACGTTGAGTATCCTATTCCAGTACTTAAAGAAAACTTATTTGAAATTGGAAAGGTTATTTGTGGCATAAATGATGTCCTGATTGAGTTAACACCTTGACCAAAAGATGTAAACGAAGTAGTAAGCGAAGCAGACATCTGTGGTTTTGAGTTTCTTAGATAAGAGTTATTCTGAGTATTATCAAACAAATTGGTTTGAGCTTGTAAGATAAAGCTGCACATAAAAAAGGTTGCAAATAAACCAATGACATATATTTTTGCTAAGGACTTCATTTTCAATTTCAATTACAAAAATAGATAAAATTTATGTCTGATACTTATCAAACTCATCCAGCTATACATTAATCATCAATCATCATCCAAAGGATCTCTTAAGGAAAATGATGTAATAGACTCAGTAACAGTCATATTTATTACTCTCATAATAATAAGTTCAGCAATCATATTCTCAATCTTAAATCTTGATAGAGATAGCTTTGAAACTATTTGCTTTAAGGGTAATGAATCATACTTGCCTAACATGTTAAGTAATTTTTTTGCATTTTCAGAATATACAAACTTAATATCCCTTTGTGGATTAAGTTTCTCCCAGATCTTCATTTGAATACCATTGGCCAATTTATTTTGATCTTGAATACGTACATATGCTTTTAATCTCCCATTTTGATCTGGGGTTTTGTGAGGTGCATTTGTGCTTTTAACTATGTTAATTTCAAGAATTTTTTTTCCGTTTAAATGCCATTCTTTATAAGAAAAGGGAACCTGTGGAATGCAATATTTTGCGGCTGCATTTTCTATCATAAACAGCTCTTCTTCAGACATGATTCCTGAGATTTCTCCGGTATCCTTAACGCCTATTAATAGTTTTCCTCCGCTCGTATTTGCAAATGAAACTAATGAACGTGCGATTTTAGCAGCATCACTTACTTCAAATTTAAAATCAAGTTGCTTACCTTCGCCAGTCTCAATAAGGTTGAGTATTTTATGTTTTTTTGCGATGGTTTATTGGATTAAGACATTATCCTTCACCTTTCAAATTATCATCAATAAAACTCAATATTTTCTTTCTTCATGGTTTTTTCACAAAAATGACAATCAAGTTTCATTTCTCCGTTAAAATCTTCAAACACTTTGAACTTTGTTTTAATATCCTGGATATTAGTCACACATTTTGGATTAAAGCATTTTACAATCTTTTCAACGTACTCAGGTAGATGGACCTTACCCTTCTTAGTCACCTCATAATCAGTAATTTCTATTAATGTAGCAGAAGGAGCAACTAATGCAATTTTGCTTATTTCTTCGTCCTTAAAATATTTATTGCTAATTTTTATTATACCCTTTGTTCCAAATTTTTTACTTTCAAGTGCTGTCCCAAAATAGATTTGCTTGTTTGATGTGTCCAGGTTAAGTATTTTAATGACTTGAAATGATTTATCTGAAGGAATATGGTCGATTACAGTACCATTGCGAATAGCAGATACTTTTAACTCTTTTCTTTTAATGTCCATGGTTAGATTTTTTGATTGATTATTTAAGACCTAGAATAGTAGCAATAAGTGCCTGTCGTACGTAAACCCCGTTTTTAGCTTGTTGAAAATAGTATGCTTTAGGGTTATTATCAACATCTTCGGTTATTTCATTAACCCTTGGTAGCGGATGTAGTACTTTCATATTATCCTTAGTATCTTCCAGCATGCTATTTTCAAGGATATATGAATTTTTGACTTTTTCATATTCAAGTGGATCGGGGAATCTTTCACCCTGAATTCGGGTCATATACAGTATATCAGCAATAGGCATTACATCCATCATATCAGTGTATTGATGGTATTTCAGATCAGCTTTCTTAATCCAAGTTTTGACGGAACTTGGCATTTTAAGAGAATCAGGAGATACGAAATGGAAAGTCGCTCCAAACAAAGATAGTGCTTGAACTAACGAGTGTACTGTACGGCCGTATTTTAAATCACCGACCATAGCAATATTAATATCCTCTAGCCTTCCTTGAGTTTTTCTAATTGAGTATAGATCGAGTAGGCATTGTGTTGGATGTTGATTTGCACCGTCGCCTGCATTAATTATTGGAACCGGTGATACTTCACTTGCATATCTTGCGCTACCGTCCATTGGGTTTCGCATTACGATTAAATCAGAATAATTGCTGACAGTAAGAATTGTGTCTTTTAACGATTCTCCCTTTTTAACACTTGATGTATCAGCACTTGCAAACCCAATTATGCTGCCGCCCAAATATTGCACTGAACTTTCAAAGCTTAGACGTGTACGTGTTGAAGGTTCAAAGAAAAGAGATCCAATTACATATCCATCAAGTATATTTTGACGGTGGTTCTTCTCGAATTCTTCAGCCAGATCAAGTATGTGAATTATTTCTTCTTTACTATAATCAGTAATTGAAACCAGGCTCCTGCCTTTTAGATCATTCATAGTTTAATGGTTTGTATTACAAAAAAAAGACGGTCACATACTGTAGTGACCGTCTAAAAAAATCTTTTTGCTGAAAATGTTATAACAGCTATGTATTCATTGAATTCCCTGATCAAAAAATGTTTTTTCATCTCAGAGTACAAAGATAGTACAATATCAAGCTAACAAAATGTGAGTTTTCGACAATTGAAAGGGAGTTACTAACAATCCATAAGTTCAGAGTTTGGAGTTTTGGATTTGGTATTAGATTATATTGCGTATTAACAGTTATTAATCATGAAAAACCCACTGTAACATTAGTAAACCATTAAGTTTCCTACTTTTGCATTTCATTACAATGCTATGCAAAATAACATTCGTATAAAAAATAAAAGAGTATCGTGGGAGTACTTCTTGACAGAGAAAGTTGTTGCAGGTATTGTATTAACTGGTACTGAGATTAAATCAATAAGGATGGGAAAGGCTAGCCTTGCAGATTCGTATTGTTATTTTGATGAGGGTGAATTATTTGTACGTGGAATGCATATTACTGAGTATAGCTATGGCACTTATAATAATCACCTGGCAAAACGTGATAGGAAATTACTTCTCACTTCACGTGAGCTTAAGAAGTTGAATGTCAAGGTTAAAGAAAAAAGCATGACTATTATTCCGGTTGTTTTGTTTATAAATGATCGAGGTTTGGCTAAATTGGAAATTGCAGTTGCAAAAGGAAAACATTTCTATGATAAGCGCAATACTTTAAAAGAAAAAGATCATAAGCGTGAAATCGACCGACACTTAAAAAAATAAATTAATATTCGATCTTATTCTCACTTTCATTCCAGGCTTCAAAAACTTTTATAGCATCTTCTCGCATTAATTGCAGGGATGATATCGTTCGTTGATCTTTGGGTAGAGAAAACTCCTTATAAATAGTTGAATCATCAAAATCAGCTTTTGTAGCATCATCTTTTGTTGCAGCATAATATAGTTTATCGATCCTTGCCCAATAAATAGCACCTAAACACATAGGACATGGTTCGCAGCTTGCGTATATTTCACATCCTTGTAAATGAAATGAACCTATATTGTGTGCAGCTTTGCGTATAGCAACTATTTCGGCATGTGCAGTTGGGTCATTGGTTTCAGTTACAAGATTGGCTCCCTGGCCAATAATCCGTCCATCCTTTACTACAACTGCTCCAAAAGGGCCACCCTTATTTTCTTTTACATTAGAAAATGCTAGTTCAATGGCCTGCTTCATATGTAACTTCTTTTCTTCCAATTGTTCTCAGTTAATTTTTAGTTGCTGGTAGATTCCAACTACCAGTTTTACTTTCTTTAGTGATAGAATTTTTAAGCAAATGTAAAAATTCTTTCCTATCAACACTTGTTGCACCCATACTCCTAAGATGTTCTGTTTCCTGTTGAACATCAATCAAGTCAAATTTCCATATTAATAACCGGTCAACAAGATGCCATAACGCCACTTTGGAGGCATCAGTAACAAGATGGAACATAGATTCTCCAAAAAAGCAACCACCGATTGACAGGCCATATAAACCACCTGCAATTTTATTGTTATAACTTACTTCTACCGAATGAGCAATACCAATTTTGTGTAGATCAATATATGCTTTCTTCATCTCTTCTGTAATCCAGGTATCACCATCCTGACCCTTTCTTGGAATAGAACTGCAAAGCTCGATTACCTCTTCAAACATTGAGTCAAAACTTATTTGAAATTTACCACTTTTAACAGTTTTTATTAGATTTTTGTGTCTGATAAATTTGTTTGGGAAGAGTACCATTCTTGGATTTGGTGACCACCACAATATTGGTTGCTCCTCAGAATACCATGGAAATATTCCCAAACTGTATGCAGTGATAAGTCTTGTTGTAGTTAAATCGCCTCCAAATGCCAATAATCCGTCTGGTGCAGCAGTTACTGGATCAGGAAAGATATTATTATCAGTTAATTGATAAATTCGCATTTCTTTACGCTTTAATAATAACTTGAAGCTCTCTAATTCTGGTATCAAAGGTCTAAACAGTTAAGATACATTAATCACATAGTTCCTTTAAGCTTTGTACTATTTTTGATACAATTAATTTTATTTCCTGATCTGTTATTGTGAGGGGAGGTGCAATTCTGAAACAGGAATCGTTAAATAAAAATTGATCTACAATTAATCCGTTTTTAAGAAAAATACTTATAAGTTCAGAAACCTTGTATTTCGGAACGATTTCAACACCTATCATTAATCCAATTTGTCTTATTTCTTTAATCAGAGGTTGATTTGATAATAAATCAACAAATAACCTTCCTTTTTGATTTGCTTTACCATAGAGGTTCTCATCAATAATAATTTCAAGTCCGGCCAGCGCAGCGGCACAACTTACCGGATGGCCTCCAAAAGTTGTAATATGGCCTAATGCAGGATTATGTGTTAATTTGTTCATATTATCTGATGACGATATAAAACCACCTAAAGGCATTCCCGAGCCCATCGCTTTAGCAAGGCATAATATATCAGGAACGATACCATAATTTTCAAATGCAAATAGTTTACCCGAGCGGCCGAAACCCATCTGAACTTCATCAAATATTAATATAGCCCCTTTTTTATCACATTTCATCCTGATCTTTTTCATCCAATCTTCGTCAGGTTTAATAATACCTGCTTCAGTTTGTACAGGTTCCATAATCACGCACGCTGTATCAGAGGAAATACAATCAACTACCTCATCATCATTAAATTTATAGAATTTAACATCAGGAAGGAGAGGTCTGAAAGAATTCTTCATTTCTTCATTACCAAGTACGCTTAAAGCACCGTGTGTACTACCGTGATAGGCATCATGAAAAGCAATTATTCCAGTTCTGCCCGTTATTCGTTTTGCTAATTTCAACGCCCCTTCAACTGCTTCACTACCTGAATTAACGAAATAAACTGAGTTTAAACTTTTTGGAAGATTGTCGATCAGCTTTTTTGTTAATTGAACCTGGGGCGACTGAATATATTTACCGTAAACCATTAAGTGCATATATTTATCCAACTGAGTTTTAACAGCAGTAACAACTTTCGGATGCCGATGCCCAACATTACTAACAGAAACTCCTGAAACAAGGTCGATATATTTCTTGCCATCATCACTAAAAATATAAATGCCCTCTGCTTTGACAATTTCCAATGGATTTGAAAGTTTTGAGGGTATCGCTAGATAGTTTTGAAAAATTTGTCTATTTGTTAATTGCATGTTTGAGCCATGTTGTGAGATGTCAAAAATACAAATTTCATAATTTTCGATAATTATATTTCATTGTTGGTCTTTTGTATTTGTCCTGCAGGAATCTAATTTCTAACCTATAATTAATATGAAGGTTGCATAACTATTTCATATTTTATATATATTTGGAAGCACTAATCAAAAAATAATACAATATGGAACAATTTAAAAGACTTTTTTTTACTCTATTTATAGTAATTGGATTACAATTTACTATAACTGCACAAGACTCACTACTAGCTCATTATCCATTGGTTTACGAAGGTGTATGTCTTCAAACAAACTTGAACTTTTAGGGTCAAAAATTAAGAGAGTGTTAATACAAAACTAATTGTTTTTTTTGATATTGTTTTTTTCTTTCAT
>NYYH01000039.1 GCA_002686705.1 Bacteroidota bacterium | reverse complement strand
CGTTGAGAAACTCGGATTTATTAATTCTGGAGTTCCTATTTTAGGGAACGACATGAAATCCTTAAAATTATGGTATTTACCTCCTCCCCTCAGATTATCTGTAATTGTTAGATTTAACTTTCGAAGTAATCTTTTAAGAAAAACTTCGGGTATATTCCTGTCATAAACAAATCTTACAGGTGCTCCTTTTTTTCGTCTCTTAACACTATCGTTTATCTGTTCAATAAAACTTTTTGCCAGATCATTATCAATATCAAGTTCAGCATCGCGGGTAAATTTTATTGTATATGACCTAAAAGTATCGAATCCAAACGGTGCGAAGATTTCCTTCATACAATACCGCATAACATCGTCAAGCATCATTACATAATTCGTTTTACTTTTTGAAGGAATCAGCAAAAATCTGGAAATAACATTAGTTGGCACCATAATCAATGCATAGTCATCGTCTTTTTGTTCCGTGGAATCCAGTAAATGCACAGCAAGATAAATGGCATTATCACTTAATGTATCTGGGTTCTCCAAACTTTTAAGCATTATTGGAAAAAGATTAGGAACCACTTCATACCTAAAAAACTTTTGAACAAACTCTCCCTGTTTTTTTTTCAGCTGCGCATCGTTGAGAAAAACTATATTCTGTTTCTTAAGTTCCTTAAGTATCTTCACAAAAGTACTGGTGAATTTTTTTTCTTGCTCTTCAACCGTACTAAGTATTTCGGCAAGAATCTTTTCGGCTGGTTCATTAGGCTTGATTTCTTTTTTCTTCTCAATCTGAACCATCCGCTTAATTGTGGCAACGCGAACCTGGAAATATTCATCACGGTTATTTGAAAATATTCCAAGAAACTTCAACCTTTCAATTATGGGGTTGCTTTCATCCATTGCTTCCTGAAGTACACGTTCATTAAAATACAACCAAGAAATCTCTCGGTTTATTAGTCGTTTGCCTCGTGCCATTATTTTAACATTCGTGGATAAACGACAAATTTAATCTTAAATTTTGCATTTGCTATCGATACCCAGCTCTTAGCTTTAAATTCAACACTAACAACACCAGATGTTGGAAGGTTATCTATTTCGGGACTTACAAAATTATTTACAAAATATGTGAAGGTAGGATTATGTCCAAATATCATTACTGAATTAACAGAATTATCAATTGAAAATAGTTCTTGATAAATTTCATCTATTCCAGCATGATATAATTCTTTTCTTTTAACAATGTCATCAGTCTCATAACCAATACCTTTGGCAATTAATGTGGCCGTTTNAAAAGCNCTNACNGCNGANCTNGANATNAANAANTCAGGCAATANTTTNTTNCTTNTAAGATATTNANTNATCCTNTTTGTTTTTTTTATTCCAACTGGTAAAAGTGGCCGATCATGGTCTGAAAGTGCAAAGTTATCCCAAGATGATTTTGCATGACGAACGATGTAAACTGTTTTTGTTTTTTCCATGTTACCAGTTTTTCTTTTGAAAATATTATATAACTAATCTCAACACATATCTCATTTAATAGCCGAAAAGCGGTAAGTTGCTCATCATATTATTTACTTGCTTTTTTACAGACTCAATAATAGATTCATTTTCAATGTTTGAAATCACTTCATCAACTAAATCAACAATCGGCGACATGTGTGTTTCTTTCATTCCCCTAGTAGTTATGGCAGAGGTTCCAACTCTTAAGCCACTAGTTTGAAATGGAGAACGGCTATCGAATGGGACCATATTTTTATTGATTGTAATATCAGCTTTTACAAGAGTATTTTCTACTATCTTACCGGTAATTTCTGGAAACTTACTGCGCAGATCAATCAACATTAAATGATTATCGGTTCCTCCTGATATTACTTTGTAGCCTTTCGACATGAAAGCCCTTGACATCTCATTTGCATTTCTCTTAACCTGTAGAATATACTCAAAATATTCATCTGTTAGAGCTTCTCTAAAAGCAACAGCTTTTGCGGCAATCACATGCTCAAGTGGCCCTCCCTGAATTCCTGGAAAAACAGCTGAATTAAGAACAGTTGACATCATTTTAGTTACTCCTTTCGGTGTTTTGAGGCCCCACGGGTTTTCAAAATCATTTCCCATTAATATCATACCTCCTCTTGGTCCTCGCAAGGTTTTGTGCGTTGTAGTGGTAACTACATGGCAATATTCAATGGGGTCGTTTAGAATTCCTTTGGCAATTAACCCAGCGGGATGAGCTATATCTGCCATTAATATAGCACCAATCTGATCGGCTATATATCTCATTCGTTCATAATCCCAATCACGTGAATATGCTGATGCCCCTGCTATTATCATCTTTGGCCTTTCTTTGAGAGCAAGTGCTTCCATCTCATCGTAATCAACTGTGCCAGTTTCTTCTTTCACTTTATAAGCAACAGGATTATAAAGAATGCCTGACGAGTTTACAAAAGAACCATGAGACAAATGACCACCGTGGGATAGATCGAGACCCATAAATGTGTCACCTGGTTTTAGACAAGCTAAAAACACAGCCATATTTGCCTGAGCACCTGAATGAGGTTGCACATTAGCATATTCTGCATCAAATAATGTACAAGCTCTGTCGATAGCCAATTGTTCACTCTCATCAACTATCTCACATCCACCATAATATCTTTTTCCGGGATATCCTTCTGCATATTTGTTTGTCAATACTGATCCCATTGCCTCAAGCACCTGATCACTCACAAAATTTTCTGATGCGATAAGTTCAATTCCAACTGTTTGTCGTTTTTTCTCTAATCTTATAAGGTCAAATATTTTCTGATCTTTTTCCATATATGTTATTAATTAATGTTTGATTTTACTAATAGTACTTTTCATTTTCCTCCCAACAAAAGTATTAATATTTTAGATGCTCAACAAAATAATAAATGTGATTAAAAGTTATATCCTTATGTTTGCATAATGAGAAATAATGCTAATTCGAGGAAGATTTTCTAATTCGTGGCAACTCTAAAATTACTTGCAAGTAGTTGATTAAATCCAGTGAAATACCTAATAGTAAATATCATATTTTTTTTACTGATTACACAATCTGTAATTAGCAGAGATAATGAAGCTCCTGTAGTGACGTGTTTAGAAGTACATGAAGGCGGTGAGGTAACAATTTATTGGCAATCACTAGACACTACTGCTTTAGAATTTCAAATTTATTATTCAACAGATAATGTAAACTGGTTACAGGCTGGATCAGTTGATAGTCAAAATCAAAGTTTGCAATTTTACCACTCATTCGCAGTGGCTAATGTGCAACTATATTATTATTTCATTAAAGCAATTTATACTACGACGGAAGTTGATTCTGACGTATTCAGAACCATCTACCTGGAAGTTGATAATAGTACTGCTGGCATTGCAACACTCTTATGGAATTCTGTACATACTCCTCTACCTGAAGGGTCATCAAATTATTATCGTATTTACAGTAGCACCTATGTTGAAGGCATACCTGACTCATGGAGCCTAATTGCCGATAATATTGAAAATACATTGTACAATTACATAATTCCAGATGGTTTATGCTACGATAGTATAAATTTTAAAATTGAGATTGAAAATTCGTATGGATGCTCATCTGTTTCAAATATTACAGGAGATTGGTTTAGCGAAACAAATCAGCCTGAAAAACCTGTTTTCGACTCTGTAAGTATTATTAACAACAGTAATGTTATTTTAGGTTGGGAATCTTCAATCAGTTTAGATGCATGGGGCACTGTAATTTATCGATATGAAGGTAATATTTGGGTTGGTATAGACACTGTTTTTGACAATAATAATACTTACTATTTAGATACTACAACACAACCTTGTGATCAAAATTTCCAGTATGCAATTGCCACCATTGATAGCTGTAGAATTGTTAGTCCTGGTTCTTTCTCCACACCGTTGCGACCTATATTTTTATATAATATAGATTATGATATCTGTTCAGAAACGAATTCACTGTCATGGGAACCATATATAAATGCGTCACCATCATTGGAGAAATACGAAATCTGGTCATCAAAAAATAATGGACCAATTACTCTTATTGATGAAGTTGCTCCAAATGTTGAATATTATAATCACACTTCAGTGGATAATACAACTGAGTATGTATATTTTGTGAGAGCTGTATTTGGAAATTATACTTCATCATCGTGTACTAAATCTATTATAACAGGTAATTATATCAAACCTGCTTTAGTATATTTAGCAAATGCCAACGTGCTACCAGATAACAATATAGAGTTGACCATTGATGTTGACCTTCAGCCCAATTCTTGCACATGGGAAATTCTCAGAAGTGATGCTGGGGGTGGTTCACAAACGATTTTAACCTCATTGTCACGTAATATTATAAGCACTTCGCCAATTATATATTTAGATGAAACTGCTGATGGTTCAGTTGGATTTTACACTTATTCAATTAATGTATTAGATAGTTGCGGTGTCCTATCCTTACAATCAAATACAATGAAAACGATTTTCCTTGAAGGTGAACAATTATCCGATATTGCGAATCATCTTTCATGGAATTCTTTTGAAGGATTTGATGAAGGGGTTGATAAATATTATATTTTCAGGATGTTAGGTGAGGTAGCACCAATTTTACCAATTGATTCAACAGATGCTCAAACCGATGAATATACTGATGATATCTCGCTGGTAGAAGCAGGTGAGAGTATATTTTCCTATTGGGTACAAGCCTATGAGGAAAGTGAGAATATTTATGGTTACAGGGAAAAAAGTAATTCTAACATTATAAGTTTGTTTCGAGAAACTGATTTGTATTTTCCTAACGCATTTCGTCCTGATGGCACTAATAGGATTTTTAAACCTGTCGCTACGGGGTTTGGAGGCTCAAACTACCTTTTTCAGATTTTTAACAGGTGGGGTCAACTAATCTTTGAATCAACAGATCCGGAACTTGGATGGGATGGAAATTATAAGGGAAACTCATCGCCACAGGGCACATATATTTATCGGCTAGTTTATCAAAATGTTTATAACGTAACAAAGCAACAGCAAGGTACAGTAATGTTGATTGACTGATATTTTATTGAATAATTGGTCATTAGTTCTCAAGCACCTATCCCATTATCTAATTGGTGAATCACACAATCATAGTTAAATCATGTTAAATCTATCATATATGTTCAAATTCATTAATATTCATATCGTAATTTTTTGGTACTTTTGGCAAATTTTAAATCAAGGAAAATATGTCACTCGATAGCGATAAATTCAAAGCAAAAGGTCTTACATTCGATGATGTTCTTCTGGTTCCTGATCATTCGACAGTATTACCACGCGAAACTAATTTAAACACAAGTTTTTCAAAAAATATTAGTTTAAGAATTCCTATTGTAAGTGCTGCCATGGATACAGTAACTGAATCGAAGATGGCAATTGCTATTGCTCAGGAAGGTGGTATTGGAGTTATTCATAAAAACTTAAATATCCAGGTTCAGGCAAATGAGGTTCATAAAGTAAAACGAGCTGAGAATGGCTTAATTCCTGACCCTATCACACTTCACAAGGAAGCGAAGGTTAGGGATGCCCTTAATATAATGGCTGAATATAGTATAGGAGGAATCCCAGTTGTTGATGCTGATAATCATCTTGTTGGCATTGTTACTAACCGTGATCTAAGATTTGAACGTGATCTGGAAAAACCCATTTCTGAAGCTATGACCAGCAAAGGACTTATCACAACTTCTGAATTTATTGATTTTGAAAAAGCAGCAGATATACTACAAAAACATCGTATTGAGAAGTTACCAGTTGTCAATGAAAAGAATAAACTAATTGGCCTGATAACTTACAAAGACATTATAAAAATAAAAGCACACCCAACTTCGTGTAAAGATAAACAAGGTAGACTTCGCGTAGCTGCTGCTATTGGTATTGGGACAGATTCTGAAGAACGTGCCTCAGCCCTCGTTGAAGCAGGTGTGGATGCCATTGTTATCGATACAGCTCATGGTCATTCTCAGGGTGTAATTGACATGGCGAGAATAATAAAGAAGAAATTTCCAAATATTGATTTAATTGTTGGAAATATTGCCACAGCTAAAGCCTCCCAAGATCTCATTGCAGTTGGAGTTGATGCCATAAAAGTAGGTATTGGCCCAGGATCAATTTGTACAACCAGAATAATCGCAGGAGTAGGGGTACCACAGTTAACCGCCATTTATGATGTAGCTCAAGCTATTAGAGGTTCAGGAATTCCGTTAATTGCCGATGGTGGAATCAGATACACCGGCGACATCGTCAAAGCTATCGCAGCTGGAGCCGATTCAATTATGGCAGGNTCATTATTTGCAGGAGTCGATGAATCACCTGGTGAGGCTATAATTTATGATGGAAGAAAATATAAATCATACCGAGGAATGGGTTCTGTTGAGGCAATGAAAGAAGGATCTAAGGATCGTTATTTTCAGGATACTGAAGATGATATAGAAAAATTTATACCAGAAGGTATTGTTGGAAGAGTGCCGTACAAGGGATCACTCAATGAGGTTATTACTCAAATGGTTGGTGGATTAAGAGCAGGAATGGGTTATACCGGATCGCACACTATTAAAGATCTTCAAGCAGCGAACTTTATTCGGATTTCTGCTGCAGGAGTAGTGGAGAATCATCCACATGACATTACCATAACACGTGAGGCTCCAAATTATAGTAGAAGTATATAATTAGCAAATCACTTTTAAGTTTAAGATAATTGAGCAGATGAGCAAATACCAGCAAACATCTTAAAGAAAAATAAAACCTAACAAAATATAAATTATCAATAAATAAATTAACAATGAAGAACCTTTCAAGAGGATTATTATTATCGTTAGCAATTGTATTCGCAGTAAGCAATGCAATATCACAAAAATCTACTGGCAAAAAAGTTCTGGTAACAATTGGAGATGAAAAAGTTACCGCAAGTGAGTTTACCAAAGTTTATGAAAAGAATAATGCACAAACTGATTTATATAATGAAGATGCAGTTAGAGAATATCTCGATCTATATATTAACTTCAAACTTAAGGTATTAGAAGCTGAAGCCTTAATGATGGATACAGTTGTGAGTTTTAAAACGGAACTCGCAGGGTACAGGGACCAGCTTGCAATTCCTTATTTCGTTGATGAAACTGTGAACGAATCCTTACTAGAAGAAGCTTACAATCATTTGAATAAAGATATTAGAGCTAGTCATATACTAATTATGGTTGATGAAAATGCTATTCCTGAAGATACTTTAAAGGCATATAATAAAATATCCAAAATTCATAAAGAAGTTACAACTGGTAAAGATTTTGCAGAAGCCGCTGTTGAATATTCTGACGATCCTTCAGCACGAGACAGAGAAGCAATACCCAATAAGCAGAGATTCAGGGCAGGAAACAAAGGAGATCTTGGTTATTTCACGGTTTTTAATATGGTATATCCATTCGAAAATGCTGCTTATAATACTGGAATAAACCAAATTTCACCTATTGTAAGAACAAAATACGGTTACCATATTATAAAAGTAACTGACATTAAAGATGCAATGGGTTATGCAGAAGTAGCTCATATTTTTGTTGCTTTACGACCTGAAGCCTCAACCGAAGATTCAATACGAAAAGTAGAAAAGATAAATAATATTTATTCCAAAATTCAAGATGGTTTATCGTTTGAAGATGCTGTTGCAGAATATTCTGAGGATAGAGGATCGATAAAAAATCAAGGTAAACTAAGTAAGTTTTCGTGCAACAGAGTTGTTCCGGAATTTGTTAAAATAGTTGATAACCTTGAGATTGACGATGTTTCAGAACCAGTTAAAACAGCTTATGGTTTCCATATAATTAAACTCATTAATGTTGAAAAACCAGGAACATTAGAAGAAGAATCTGCAAGGCTAAAAGAGCGACTTACTAAAGATCAAAGATCACGTAAAAGCGAAGATGTAGTAATAGCAAAAATTAAAATAGAAAATAAATTTAAAATTTATCCTGAGGCAATTACTGAAATAATAAATGCAATTGACACTTCTGTTTTGAACAAAAGATTTGTTGCTGATCCGCTTATTGGGATGACTCTTCCAGTAATGAAATTAAGAAAAGAGAAATATACACAATATGATTTTGCCAGATTTGTTCAAACAAATCAGAGAATACAAGATAATATTGATAAAGATGTTTATCTGAATCAGCTTTTTACAAATTTCGAGAATGAGAATTGCATAAATTTTATGGATAAAAATCTAGAAGATCAATATCCAGAATTCAAAGAACTTGTTCAGGAATATCATGATGGAATTCTTCTATTTAACTTAACTGATGATAAGATATGGACAAAAGCAGTTAAAGACACAGTTGGGTTACAAGAATATTTCTTTAACAATGGTGATGATTATAATTGGGGTGAGCGCGTTAATGCAACCGTTTATGAGTTGAAGGATAACACTGTGTTAGATAAAGTATCACTAATTATTGAGCAAAACGACAATGATGGAGATATTGCAAAAGCACTGGACGATGACAGCATCCGATCAGTACAAATTCTACCTGATGTATTCGAAAAAGGTGATGATAAGTATGTTGACATGGTGGATTGGAAAATTGGTATTTCTGGCCCTATAAATTCTGATGTGGAAGAACTCATAGTTTTTGTAAAAATTAGTGAGATAATTCCTCCTCGAGCAAAAAAATTAGATGAAGCACGTGGACTTGTAACGGCTGATTATCAAGCATTCCTTGAAAAAGAGTGGATAGAGCAATTAAAGAAAAAGTATCCCGTTAGGATGAATAAGGAAGTACTTGATTTGATAATAAGTGATCATAAAAACTAAATTGTTAACTAAGTAGATATTGAGGAAAATTGTATCATATCTGGTAATATTGGCTTTATTAACAGGGTGTATTAATACTCTTAAAGATAATAATAGTCCACTATTGGCAAGAGTTCATGATAAGTACTTGTATATTTCAGATATCCAAGGCATTGTGCCTGACAATAGCACTCCAAGAGACAGTATAGCATTAATTAGAAGCTATGTGAACGATTGGGTTAGAACCAATGTTATGATTTATCAGGCTCAACAGAATCTCCCTGCTGGTCAACTTGATTTCACAAAGCAATTAGAAGATTATAGGAACTCTCTTATAATTTATCGTTACGAAACAAAATTGATCGACCAAACACTCGATACAATTGTAACAGATAATGATATTGAATCGTATTATAATACTCATTCTTCTGATTTTGAATTAAAGGAAAATATTACAAAGGCTGTTTATGTGATAATTGAAGATGATTTGGAAATTGAAGAAAAATATGATCAAATCTTTAGTTTGCCTGACTCACTCCTTTTTGATTCACTTGCATATTACACTACTACTAATACTGTTTCATCATATTTGGATACAACAAAATGGTTGAGTTTCTACAACGTTCAACAGATTATCCCTATCGAAACATATAACAGGGAATTATTTTTAAAAAATAACCGATTTGTTAAAATTGTAACCGATCGTTATCTCTATTTTGTAAAATTTATCGATTTCAAAATCAAGGATGATATTTCACCTCTTGATTTTAAAAGGAACGATATTTACAACATAATTATTTCACGCCGAAAAGTGAGATTAGCTAAAAAGGTTAGGAATGACATCTACGAAAGAGCATTAAAAAATGATGAATTTGAGATATATTATCATTAAGCTATAACTTAGAAATATAAACTGAACTAATGAATATAATCAGACTACTCAGCAACAAACAGCTGGTTCATGCCAATGTTAATACTTTACGCTCCTTTTTGTTAATTGGATGTTTGTCACTTTTGTCTATCGCTGTAGCTCAGGAGCAGGATGAATATGTAATTGACCAGGTTGTGGCTGTTGTGGGTAAAAGTATAATTCTCGAAAGTGATATACAAAATCAGTATTTGGTTTACAGAGATCGCGGTGGTATAAGTGGAGGTGCTTCAGAAATAAAGTGCAGGGTTCTTGAAGAGGTGCTGTTTCAAAAACTTATGGTTACACAGGCTGAAATAGACAGCATTGAAGTAAGTCAGGTTCAGGTAGAAGCTGATCTTGACAGAAGACTATCAAGTTTTATTCAGCAGTTTGGGTCACAAGAAAAGATGGAAGATTATTACGGCAAAACTCTGGTTGAAATCAAAAAGGAACTCTATAACATTGTTCTAGAACAAATGCTTGCGCAGCAAGTACAATCTGGTATTGTTAGTGAAGTGGATGTGACCCCCTCAGAAATAAGGTCGTTTTTCAAATCAATTCCTGAAGATACTATCCCATTAATTAAAACTGAATATATCATCGCAGAGATTGTTAAAAACCCACCAATAAGCATTGAAGAAAAACTTAGAATTAAAGAACAATTGAATGATATCAGAAAAAGAATCCTTGATGGCAGTAGCTTTTCAACACTTGCTATTATGTATTCACAGGACCCGGGCTCGGCTAAAAACGGCGGTGAACTAGGATTTTATGGCAGAGGTCAGTTATATCCCGAATTCGAGACAGTTGCTTTTAAACTCAAAGAGGGCGAAATTTCAAATATTCTTGAAACCGAAGCAGGTTATCATATAATCCAAATGATAGAAAGAAAAGGTGACTATATTAATGTTCGACATATACTTTTAACTCCAAAAGTTAGCTCTTTAGACCTTGCCATTGCTAAACGTCAGTTAGATAGTATTGCAACATTAATTAAATCTGATTCAATTACGTTTTTACAGGCTGTTGTGCAATTCTCTGAAGCGGAGAATATTAATAATGGCGGAATAATTATTAATCCTTACACTATGAGTACAACTTTTGAAGCCGAGCAACTCGACCCACAGGTTTCATTTGTTATTGAGAAAATGAAAGTTGGCGAAATCTCAAATCCTGTTCCAATGAAAACTGAAGATAAAAAGGATGCTTACAGAATACTATTGTTAAAGAATAAAACACAACCACATAAGGCAAACCTTACTGAGGATTACTCACGAATACGTGATTGGGCCCTCCAGGATAAACAAATAAAAACTGTAGGCAAATGGATTAACAACAGAGCAAAAAACACTTATGTCAGGATTATTGATGAATACAAGCTATGTAATTTTGATAATAAATGGAGTGAGAATAATTAGTTATAAATAGATAACAACTATGAAATATAATTCTGATGTTGAAGCAATTGATGCTTTCGTAGAAAAATATAATATTCTTAGACAAGAAATTGGGAAAGTAATTGTTGGACAAGATGATATAATTAAGAATACACTCATTTCAATTTTTAGTCAGGGACATGCACTTCTCGTTGGCGTTCCGGGACTTGCAAAAACTTTATTGGTAAATACTATTAGTGAAGTACTCGGATTAAGTTATAACAGAATACAGTTTACACCCGATTTAATGCCTTCTGATATAATAGGGACTGAGATACTTGATGAGAACAGAAAATTCAAATTCATTAAGGGGCCTGTTTTTGCTAATATCATACTTGCTGATGAAATTAATCGTACACCTCCAAAAACTCAATCGGCATTGTTAGAAGCGATGCAAGAAAAATCGGTTACAGTTGCTGGTAATTCGTACAAGCTCGAGGCACCATTCTTTGTCCTTGCTACTCAAAACCCAATTGAACAGGAAGGAACCTATCCCTTACCAGAGGCTCAATTAGATCGGTTTATGTTCAATTTAATACTCAACTATCCTACATTAAATGAAGAATTAGAGATTGTTAGTAGGACAACCGGGGGAACAATTGATAAAGTATCAGAAATAATAAAAAGGGATGAAATATTATTCTTTCAAGATTTAATTCGCAAAATACCAGTTGCTGAAAATGTTATGGACTATGCCGTTAACTTGGTTTCAAAAACTCGTCCAGGAACTCCTGCCGCACACGAATGGGCAAACCGATATCTTAATTGGGGAGCAGGGCCAAGAGCTTGTCAGTTCTTAATAATTGGTGCAAAGGTTCATGCTGCATTAACTGGTAAATACTCTCCCGATATTGAAGATGTTAAGGCAATAGTTCACCCTGTACTACGCCACCGTATTATACGGAATTATAAAGCTGAGGCTGATGGAATAAGTGTAGATAAGCTGATTACAGAGTTGATGTAAATTTGGCAATAAAAGCGTTTTAGTTTATTTTTATTACAATACCCGTATTATCGATTTTTATAAAAATTCATTACTCCATCTATAATTATCTGCATACATTTTGATCAAAACTTTTAGCCGATAAATAAATGCAACTAACAAAAAAAGATATATATTTGACAGCAGAGTTTTGTCTGGTAAGGTATTACTATGATACTTATTGGGTATTATTTGGCTCTTTAATGAGGATGAACAAGTCCCGAATTAAATTGAATTAATAAATGAGATCTTATTTTATTTTCATTTTGAAAGGGATGGCCGTCGGACTGGCAAATATTATTCCGGGTGTATCGGGTGGCACAATTGCGTTAATTACAGGAATTTTTGAAAGGCTTATCAATGCAATTAAATCATTTGGAATTACTACTCTAACATTGCTGATAAAAGGTAAGTTTAAAGCTTTCGCTGAAAAAACTGATCTATATTTTCTGATATCCTTATTTGTAGGAGTAATTATTTCTCTTGTAGCAATTGCTCACATTTTTGGACTACTCTTTGAAAAATACCCTGTATTCATTTGGTCGTTCTTTTTCGGTCTTATTTTAGCTTCTGTATATTTTGTAGGAAAAACTATTACAAACTGGAAAATAAGTGTAGTTATTAGCTTTATCGTGGGAACAATAATTGCAATATTGTTTGCTTTTTTTTCACCCGCAAGTCAAGATGATAATTTTTTCTATTTAATACTTTGTGGAGTTGTTGCTGTATGCTCAATGATATTACCCGGATTATCAGGATCTTTCGTACTAATTCTAATGGGGAATTATCAACTTGTTGCCATTGATGCAATAAATAATAGGGATATAAACATACTACTACCTGTTCTAATTGGTGCTATTATTGGGTTAGTAACATTTTCGCATATTATAGCATGGGTTTTTAAAAAATATAAAGACCAAACTATTGGAGTGCTTACAGGCTTTATTTTAGGCTCACTAGTTATTATTTGGCCTTGGAAAATTCCAATTGAGAAAATGTTTGGCGATAAACTTAAGCCCATTGGTTACGATTACTTTTTACCTGAACTAAACAGCGAATTTAGTATTGCTATATTAATAATGACATTTGGAGTTTTAAGTATTTGGATTATGGAGCGAAGTGCAGCAAATGTAGAAACTAAGGAAATTAACTAGCCATGGATATTTACGGTCTAATAGGAAAAAACATATCACATTCATTTTCCCCGGATTATTTCACTAAAAAATTCAATGAATTGGGAATTGATGCAGAATACAAACTCTTTGAGTTAAACGATGCAAAAGAGTTTCCAGAATTTATATCCAATAACTCTGAAATCAAAGGTTTAAATGTTACCATACCTTACAAAAGAGCACTAGGTCAATATATGGATTTTATTGATGAACCTGCATCTATTTGTGGTTCTATCAACACAATTAAAATTGGCCATGAGAATAATGAAACATTCCTTTCCGGTTATAATACTGATATTGATGGCTTCGAAAAATCAATTAAACCAATACTGAAAAACAGAAAAAATGTAAAAGCACTCATTTTAGGTTCAGGTGGTGGTGCAAACTCAGTAGCTTATGTGTTGCGAAAACTAGGTATACTGTTTGGCTTTGTTTCAAGAAAACCAGAAAAAATATTACACTATAACTACACTTGGTTAGGTAAACATGAAATACATGATAGCCTGCTGATTATAAACACTACTCCTCTCGGTATGTATCCTAATGATAAAGATTTCCCTCCAATTCCTTATCAATATATTACTGATAAGCATATTCTATACGATCTCATCTATAATCCTTCGGAAACTTTATTTCTTCAAAAAGGACGTGAGCATGGAGCTTTTTGTATGAATGGACTTGAAATGCTTGAATTACAGGCCGATGCTACATGGGATATTTGGACGAAATAAGGTGAGGTTACTGGTCCCCTACTGAATAATCATCTTCATTGTACTCCTCTAAAGGTAAACATGTACATAAATTTCTATCACCAAATGCATCATCAATCTTAGCAACTGGAGTAAAATATTTATCCTCTCTAACCCATTCAAGTGGATAAGCGGCAGACTCACGTGCATAAGGCATTTCCCAATGATTAGCAATAAGCATTTCTGCAGTGTGCGGCGCATTTACAACAACATTATTTACCTTTTTACTTCTACCATCCTCAATTTCTCTAATTTCTTCCCTTATGGATTTCATAGCTTCTACAAAACGCTTCATTTCTAATAGAGGTTCACTTTCTGTTGGCTCAACCATTAAAGTACCATGTACTGGAAAAGCAACCGTGGGCGCGTGGAAACCATAGTCCATTAGCCTTTTTGCAATATCAACAACCATAACCTCGGCTGTTTTGCTAAATTGATTACAATCAAGAATCATTTCGTGCCCAACCCAGCCATTATTACCACGATACAAAATTGGGTAATGATCCTTTAGTTCATTCATCATGTAATTAGCATTCAATATGGCAATTTTAGTAGCATCTGTTAATCCTTTGGCTCCGAGCAGCTTCAAATATCCGTATGATATCAATAATACCAATGCAGAACCAAACGGTGCTGAAGATACAGCCGGATTAGTTTGTTCCTCGACATTTTGTGACATAATATGACCTGGCAAAAATGGCACGAGATGCTCTGCAACACCAATCGGTCCAACTCCAGGACCACCACCACCATGAGGAATACCGAATGTTTTATGAAGGTTTAGATGACAAACATCTGCTCCAATGAAGCCAGGATTTGTAAGTCCGACTTGAGCATTCATATTTGCCCCATCCATATATACTTGTCCCCCGAACTTATGGATAATGTTAATCACATCTCGGATATCATCTTCAAAAATCCCATGCGTTGAAGGGTATGTAATCATTATTGCAGCAAGCTCATCTTTATATTGTTCAGCTTTAAGTTTAAGATCATCAATATCAATATTACCATTATCAGCAGTTTTTATTACCACTACTTTTAGACCTGCAACTACCGCACTTGCCGGATTTGTACCATGAGCAGAAGCTGGAATCAGGCATATATTCCGATGTGACTGATTAATACTTTTTTGATATTCCCTTATTACCAACAGCCCTGAATATTCACCGGCAGCACCTGAATTCGGTTGAAATGATATTGCTTCAAATCCGGTTATTTCACATAGTATACTATTCATCTCATCAATAATACCCAAATATCCTATCGCCTGATCATTAGGGACAAACGGATGTATATCAGTAAATTCCGGCCAGCTAACCGGTATTAATTCAGTAACGGCATTCAGCTTCATTGTACAGGAACCTAAAGGAATCATCGTACGATTTAAAGCCAGATCTTTATTCTCAAGCTTTTTTAAATATCGCATCATTTCAGTTTCCGAATGATAGTTATTGAAAACCTGGTGAGTCATAAAATCAGATTTTCTCACTAAATATTCAGGAAGAAACTCTGTGTACTCAATTTTAACATCAGGAAAACTTAATTCGAATTTTTCACTACCAGCAGCTTTAGCAAAAATAGCAGCTAACATTGCTACATCATTTTCATCTGTAGTTTCGTCAACACTAACTCCAATATGCTGGTTATCACCAAAATAACGTAGATTAATTTCATAACTTAAGGCAATTTTCCTGATCTCATCAACATTAATATTGTCTGGTATTTTAATAAATAGAGTATCAAAAAAGAAACTATTTTGACATTCATATCCTAACAAGTTAATTGATTTAGCCAGCCCAGCAGTAAGGAAGTGTATTCTCTGAGCAATATGTTTTAATCCATTCTTACCATGATAAACACCATAAAAGCCTGCCATTATTGCCAGTAATGCCTGAGCTGTACAAATGTTAGATGTTGCCTTTTCTCTTTTAATATGTTGTTCCCGGGTTTGCAAGGCCATTCGAAGTGCCATATCACCATTTCTGTCTTTTGACATTCCAATTATCCTACCGGGAATATTACGTTTATAATTTTCAATTGTAGCAAAATATGCTGCATGTGGGCCTCCATAACCCATAGGAATTCCAAATCGCTGTGAAGTTCCAAAAACAACATCAGCTCCCCATTCACCGGGAGGTACTAATAAAGTTAAGCTTAATAAATCTGAAGCTACTGCCACAGGTATATTTCTTTCTTTTAAACTCGAAATAAATTCTTTAAAATCTGGTATATCACCAAATTGATCGGGATACTGAATCATGCATCCAAATACGCTATCAGTTAACTCAAAATTATCACAAGCAGCAATTTTTAATTTGATACTCTTAGATTCAGCTCTTGTTTTAAGAACTGCCAATGTTTGTGGAAACATATTTTCAGATACCAAAAACACGTTTGCATTATTTTTAACACTTGCACGAGGACGCGCATTATAAAACATCAACATAGCCTCAGCTGCCGCTGTACCTTCATCGAGTAGTGATGAATTTGCAATAGGTAAACCGGTAAGCTCAGATACCATTGTTTGAAAATTTAAAAGGGCCTCAAGTCTACCTTGTGAAATTTCGGCTTGGTATGGAGTGTAGGATGTATACCATCCTTGATTCTCAAACACATTCCGGAGGATAACTGATGGTACGATTGTGTTATAATAACCCATACCAATATATGACTTGAAAATCTTATTTTCCTGAGAAAGCTTTCGGATATGATTCAAATATTCGTATTCACTCAAACCTTCTCCTATATTCAGTTCATCCTTTAATCGGATATCGACTGGAATAGTTTGGTCAATTAGCTGATCAACTGAATTTAATCCCAAGCTGTTTAACATATATTCTACATCGCTGTCAGACGGACCATTATGTCGGTTTACAAAGTTTCCTGTATTCATTTTGCTATTTTAATGCAATTTTTTAAAGATATTTTAAGACTAGCTTGAAACAATCATTAGCAATGCAAAATTAAAAATCTTATCAACTAAACATCATTTTTTTAGAGGTTATAAATCATGAAATACTGATTTATTTTTAAATAAAAAAAGGGAAGCTGTCAAATCAGCTTCCCCTATAATTTCATGAGTTTTACAAATTATCCTTTAATCCTCATTTTATAGAATGATCTCCACACGAAATAAAGTGCTACTAGTAGGAATCCTACACCAAAATAAGGAGCTAAATCTCTGAAATGTTCAGAAATTGCAATCTCCATCGCCAGTAATCCAAACAATGTAGTAAACTTAATTACAGGATTAAGTGCTACTGATGATGTATCCTTATACGGATCACCTACTGTGTCACCAACTACAGATGCATCATGAAGTGCAGTTCCCTTTTCACCCATATCAACTTCAATAACTTTTTTGGCATTATCCCATGAACCACCAGCATTAGCCATAAATATTGCCTGAAATAATCCAAAGAAAGCAATTGATAGTAAGTATCCTATAAAAAGTGAAACGGGAAGTGACAACTCTACAACACTCTTATGGATTTCAGGATCACCAAGATTATTTATCATCTCAGAGGTAAGACCAACTGGTGCTGCTAAAAACGCAAAAGCCAGAGCGAAGGCAAATATTGCAATAAAAATATTCCACATACCCTTTTGTGCATAAACAGTACAAATTTTAACAACAGCTTTTGATTTTTCAACATCTGCCTTTTTTGGAGCATTAGGATCGAGATTGATATTATGTTTGATATATTCAACCGCACGGGCAGCACCTGTTGTAACTGCCTGAATTGCTGCACCGGTAAACCAGTAAATCACAGCACCTCCAAGTAAGAATCCCATTATAGTGTATGGGTTCAATAAGTTTAGAATTTCTTCAGGTTCAATACCTAAAGTATCTTTTATAACTAAAATCAAAGCAAAAATCATAGTTGTTGCACCTACGACAGCAGTCCCAATCAGTACTGGTTTTGCCGTTGCCTTAAAAGTATTACCTGCACCATCATTTGCTTCTAGGTAATATTTTGATTTTTCAAAGTCAGGAGTAAATCCAAAATCTTTTTCAATTTCAGGAGTAACTTCTTTTTGATTCTCTTCAATAAGTGAAAGTTCGTATATTGATTGTGCATTGTCAGTTACCGGTCCATAGCTATCAACTGCAATAGTTACCGGACCCATGCCCAACATTCCAAATGCTACAAGGCCAAAGGCAAAAATTGAAGGATAAATCATAAATGCATCCAAACCAAAAGTACTGGCATAATATGCAACAAACATTAACATAAAGAATACCATACCTTTCCAGAAAGCACTAAAGTTACCTGCTACCAAACCTGATAATATGTTCAACGATGCCCCACCTTGTTTCGATGCTTCTACTACTTCATCAACATGTGTTGATTTAGGACTTGTAAAGATTTTTGTGAATTCGGGTATTAATGCTGCACCTAGGGTTCCGGCACTGATAATTACCGATAAACTAATCCATAGGTTGTTAGGTAAATCACTGATAGTAAAATAACTAACTATGAATGTTACTGCAATTGAAAGCAAGGAAGTTATCCAAACAAGAGAAGTAAGAGGTTTCTCAAAATCAAGATCATCCGCATTAGAATATTTGGCTTTGGTTATAGCACCATTTATCCAAAATGAAACAATTGATGTTACAATCATAAGTATTCTCATAACGAATATCCATGTTAGCAACTCAATCTTATTAGCTTGTCCTATCATAGTATCAGGAAGAGCAAGAAGTATGAACGAAATAAGGGCTACACCTGTTACACCATAAGTTTCAAAACCATCAGCAGTTGGACCTACACTATCACCGGCATTATCTCCAACACAGTCAGCAATGGTTCCGGGGTTACGTGGATCGTCTTCCCCTATTTTAAAGATTACTTTCATCAGGTCAGATCCTATATCTGCAATCTTTGTAAAAATACCACCTGCAATCCTCAACACTGAAGCTCCTAACGATTCACCAATTGCAAAACCAATAAAGCTTGCACCTGCATATTCACCTGGGACGAACAATAGTATCATAAGCATCATTATCAACTCCAGCGAAATCAGTACTACACCAATACTCATACCTGCATTCAATGGAATGTTAAGTAATTTGATTGGTTTCCTTTCCAAAGATGCAAAAGCCATCCTAGAATTAGCTAATGTATTCATTCGTATTCCAAACCATGCAACACTATATGAACCAAGGATACCTATTACTGTCCATCCTAATATCATAAATACACCGCCAGCTCCAAAATTAGCATCGCTTAGCCAGCCAAAATAGAAAGCAACAGCAGCGCCAATAAATGCAAATAATATGGCAAGGAATTTACCTTGCTCGATAAGGTAAGTTTTTGCGGTTTCAAAAATAACCTGAGCAACATCAAGCATTGATTTATGTGCCCTGATTTTTTTTACCTGTACAAATTGGTACAAGCCAAACATAAAACCGGCAAAAGTGATCAAGAAACCCCAATATAAGATTGACTGATCTCTAATTCCTGCAGGAATCACAAGATCTGCTTCACTTGCTGAAACCATAAAAGGTGCAGCAAATAAAGTTAAAATTGAAAGAATTTTTTTCATACTATTTTTTTATTGATTTAAACTACAAAATTTCAAACGTTTGCATAATTGGCCGCAAAAATATAAATAATGGTTTAACTGGCACAATAATAATTACTTTTGTTATTAATACTTATACTAACAATAATTTTCAGAAGAAAAATTCGAGAGAAACAAACTATTTAAAACAGGAATATTTCTTTATTCAAATCTCTAGTCATATTTCAGCATTTTGTTAGTAAAAAGCAAAAAACAATTAATCAAGAAATCAATAAAGCATTAAAAGTTTTATATTTTTATCAATTATTTCAGCCATATGAAAAAGGTTAAACTCGAAATTGTTGGAATGTCTTATAGTCAATCGCAAAGCGGAGCTTATGCGTTGATACTTGGTATTCCGGGACAGAAAAAGAGGTTACCTATAATTATCGGAAGTAATGAAGCACAGGCAATTGCAATTGAACTTGAGAAAATGAAACCCTCTCGGCCACTTACTCATGATTTGTTTGCAAACTTCGCCAAACATTTTAATATAACTATTAAAGAAGTTATTATAAATAAATTTGAAGAGGGGATTTTCTATTCAACCCTGATATGCAAACAAGGTGATAATCTTAGTGAATTAGATAGCAGAACTTCTGATGCTGTTGCCCTTGCATTAAGATTTAATTGCTCAATATATACATATCAAAGTATTATTGATGAAGCTGGAATAATGCTAGAAGATGATCCAATGGGCGATGATCCAGAGGCAAAAAAAGCAATGTCAACACCCGAAGACCAGGAATCTGATTTTAGTAAATATCAAACTGAAGAGTTAGAAGACATGATTAAGACTGCTGTTGAAAACGAAAATTACGAAGAGGCCTCAAAAATTAGAGATGAACTTAAAATACGAAGGAAATAATCTAACAATTCAAGTATTTTGATATCTACAATCTTAACTTTTACAATCCTTAGGTTTTAATTAAGTGAAATAATTACCAACTACATTGATTAATGACACATGAATAAGAAGAAAAGGAATTTAATAATCTTGTTTTTTTTAGCAGGATTTTTTTCTCTTGCATTGACAGGATTTGTCGATAAACAATTTAATGACTCTATCCCTGATAGTACGGTTAATACTGAAGAAGTTATCAATAAAGAGTTTGAAGAAAGCTTACAGTTTGACTCTACCAATGATGAAAAAAGGGGAAACATTCTGGATTTAGAACGCAAAGGTGGTTTTAAACCAATGAGTATTATCCGGGGAATATTCGGCATATTTATCCTAATACTGATTTCCTTTATATTTAGTTCCAATCGGAAAAAGATCAATTGGGGGGTTGTTGGAAAAGGTCTAGGTCTTCAACTTTTGTTAGCATTGGGAGTACTTTATGTTCCTTTTATTGAGGCTGCATTCGATTTTATTGGCACAGGGTTTGTCTTAATACTTGATTTCACTAAGGCTGGTACTGATTTCCTTTTTAAATCATTTGTTACAAACCAGATAGAGATGGCCAACATAAATTTTGTTATTCAAATACTTCCAACAATAATTTTCTTTTCTGCATTGACAAGTTTACTTTTTTACTTAAACATTATACAGTATATCGTTTTTGGTTTGGCTTGGGTAATGACCAAATTTATGAAACTATCAGGAGCTGAAAGCCTTTCAGTTGCCGGAAATATTTTTTTAGGACAAACTGAATCACCATTAATGATAAAAGCCTATTTGCCGAAAATGAATAACTCGGAGATAATGCTGGTTATGATGGGAGGTATGGCGACTCTTGCCGGTGGAGTTCTTGCAGTTTACATTAGTTTTCTGGGAGGGGATGACCCTGTTCAGCGTATACTGTTTGCAAAACATTTACTTACCGCATCTGTAATGGCTGCTCCCGGTGCTGTGGTGATTTCCAAAATTTTAGTTCCACAGACGGAGGATATCGACTCAGATGTTATAATTCCAAGAGAAGAAGCTGGAAAAAATATTCTTGACGCAATTTCAAACGGCACAACTCAAGGATTAAAGCTAGCAGTAAATGTTGCTGCAATGCTTTTGGTATTTATAGCATTCATAGCAATGTTCAACTATATTTCAAAATCAATAGGTGATCTCCTGAACTTAAACGCATGGATTACTGATATAACGGATGGTAAGTTTAATAATCTATCATTACAGTTTATGCTTGGTTATATTTTTGCACCAATTATGTGGCTTATTGGTGTTAATATTAATGATATTACATTGGTAGGTCAGCTATTAGGGGAAAAAATTATCATGACTGAATTTATTGGATATGTAAGTCTTGCTGAGATGAAAGAAGCCCATGTCTTTACTGATTCCAAATCTGTTATAATGGCTACATACATGTTATGTGGATTTGCAAATTTTGCATCCATTGGGATTCAAATAGGTGGTATAGGTTCTTTAGCTCCAACAAAAAGAGTATTGTTAGCGAAATATGGTTTGAGAGCATTACTTGGTGGTACCATCGCTTCATTGTTGTCAGCAACAATTGTAGGAGCGTTGATTGGATAGTTAATATTTGTTTTGAGATGCCAATTTCTTAGCGTAAAAGTTTACGATGTCCAATTAAAATTTAAATATTTTTGCAATTTCCAGAAGAGTAAATTTCGGATAAAAAGTTAGAAGGTTCAATAAGAGAAGAATGAAACAATATCACAAACTACTGCAATATGTTCTCGATAATGGAAATCATAAAGAGGACAGAACTGGCACCGGAACCTTGAGTGTTTTTGGATATCAGATGAGATTTGACTTACAGGCAGGTTTTCCTCTTGTTACTACTAAAAAGTTACATCTGAAATCCATAATCCATGAATTATTGTGGTTGTTATCTGGCGACACAAATATTAGTTATCTTAGAAACAACGATGTCAAGATATGGAATGATTGGGCTGATGACAACGGTAACCTCGGACCCGTTTATGGAGCACAATGGAGAAATTGGAACAGTGAAGGCATTGATCAGATTCAAAATATTATTGACCAGATCAAGTCAAATCCTGATAGTCGCCGGTTAATTGTTGCAGCATGGAATCCAAGCGTATTACCTGATACAAGTGTTACATTTGCTCAAAATGTGACAAATGGTAAAGCAGCCTTGCCCCCATGCCACTCATGGTTTCAATTTTACGTTGCAGATGGGAAATTGTCTTGCCAATTGTACCAGAGAAGTGCCGATATTTTTTTAGGAGTACCATTTAATATTGCATCATACGCGTTATTAAATAAGATGGTAGCACAAGTTACTGGCCTTAAAGAAGGTGATTTTGTACATACTTTTGGTGATGCTCATATTTATTTAAACCATATAGACCAAGTAAAATTGCAGCTAAGCCGTAAGCCGAATAAATTACCTGTTATGGAAATTAATCCATTAGTTGATGATATTTTTAGTTTTAAATTTGATGATTTTAATATCAAAGGATACTATCCTCATCCTACAATTAAAGGAAAAATTTCAGTTTAATAAACTATTCTCTAAGTTTTAAGAATCACAGAATGACAAAAGACATCTCAATAATAGTAGCAATAGCATCCAATTATGCCATTGGAAAAGATAATGATCTCCTCTGGCACATTTCAAAAGATTTAGTCCGCTTCAAGCAAATAACTAATGGTCATTATATTATAATGGGAAAACGAACTTATTTTTCTCTTCCCAAAAGACCACTACCAAATCGTACAAATATGATTATAACAGATGTCGCAAATGAACAAATAGATGATTGCATAATGGCTTATTCAATTGATGACGCTGTGAATAAAATGGATAGCGCAAAAGAAAATTTTATAATTGGAGGAGGATCAATTTATAGTCAGTTTATGCCATTAGCTAATAAACTCTATATAACTCGTGTACACAAGGATTTCGATGCCGATACTTTTTTTTCTGAAATTTCGTTAAACGAATGGGAGTTAACATATCAACAGTTGGTTGATGATGATCCCCAAAATGATTTTAATTACACTTTCGAAATTTACAACAGAAAATAATTATGAACAGCATTGTTTCCAGAGGTTTAATAACAGGCCTCTTTTTATTAATTATATTCGTATTTACATCCTGCCATAAGAAAAACAGCTCATTTGATTACAATCAGGCTATTGAAACAGTTTCTGACTACGTTGAATCGCAACAAATGACAGATTTACTGTTAAATACCTATTTTAAATCAATTACCGATTCTATACTGCTAATGGATGGAGTTGCGGAAATTGATGGAGCTGATGTTAGCTTTTCGTTAGAGCCTGCAATAATTGTTATTGATTATCACGCTTGGGGAAATGATGACGGTTATGGACACTTCAGATCAGGAATGTACGAAGCAACCACGGAAACTGGCTTTTTCGATTCACTGGCTGTTGTGAATTTTGCATTCTCCAATTTCTTCTATGATTTCGATTCGGTAAGTGTTAGTCATTTATCCCTCGTTAACAGAGGCATTACAAATGATGGCAATTATTTGTTTAATATTGATGCCACTGATATTTACCGTGAATTCAATGATACATCAGGCCACATAGTATATCAGTTCCAACAGGATTTTCTGCGTCATAAGTCAACGTCTTCATTATATTATTCTGATAATGATTATTTCGATATATCAGGAAACCTGAGTGGTGTTGCAAGAAACGGCTATGCTTTTACCAGCATTATTCAAGATACAAGTGTGTTAAGGAATTCATTCTCCTGCAGGTGGCTTAATGGTGGTATATCCGACGTAGAACTACCTGATTTTATTTACAATGCGAAAGTTAACTTTTCAAATGATGGGCAATGCCTGAATAAATATTCTATAATTACAAACGAAACTTTACTAATTAAGGCTTTTGATCCTGAATAAGTTCTTCTATCTTACCTTTCATCAAATCAAACTCTTCTTTATTAAAAAGCCTTGTCAGGTATGCAATCTTCCCCTCTCTATCAATAACAACATTTCTTGTAACACCACTATTTTTGTAGGCAAACTTTGCGAATATATCTCCCTGCGGATCAAGGGCCATAGGGTACGAGGTTTTCATTTTTTCTACAAAAGCTATTACAGTATCAAGCGGTTCATCGTAATCAACTCCGATTAAGACAAAATCCATGTCCTTGTATTTTTGCCATACATCACGCTCAAGAAAAGGCATTTCTTTTCTGCATACAGAGCACCAACTTGCCGTAAATTGTAACACTATTACCTTACCTACTAGCTCTGAAAGCGATAGAGTAGACCCATCTGTTAACGTGAAATTAATATCCTTCACAGTATCACCAACTTTAACATGATAACCCCTATCACCTTTCACTACAGGATGTTCATTGCATGATATTAAAGCAATAATGATAATACTAAGTATGAAAAACAATCCTTTCTTCATTTTATAGGTTTTTTTATGACGAAAATAATAAAATGTAGTTTATCAAAAAAAGCAGCGTTAATAAAAAGTTAATTTATTATTTCATATAAAAACCCTAATTACACCTAGTCTATTGCAATAAAAGGCTTTACAGTAATTAACTTAAGTAATTTGATATATTATTAAAGTCTCGAGCCATATATCTTAAGAGAAAAATATGAAAATTATTTCTAATTTTGACATAAAACAAATAATACAACTATGAAAAACCTACAAGCAATTAGCTTAGTAATTTTATTAAGTGCTGTTATTTTTAGCACACAAGCACAACCCTGGAACTCCCTGCTACCCATAGACAAAGTTGAAAATGGCTCTTTAACCTTTTTCGATATTCAAAAGGCATTTAACGACTATTGGACACCAAAAAATGTTGAGGATGGTTACTATTATGTAAATGGCGTAAGAACGAAAGCAGGTGGCTGGAAACAATTTAAACGATGGGAATGGTACTGGGAAAATAGAGTCGATCCTACTACAGGAGTTTTCCCAAACACTTCTGCATGGGAAGAATATCAAAAAATTAAAAAAGCAGCTAGGGGTAATAAAAGTCCAAGTGGACAATGGACTACATTAGGACCTAGTACTTCGCCTGGGGGTTACGCAGGTTTAGGTAGATTAAATTGCATAGGCTTCCATCCTACTAATAATGATACAATATATGTTGGTGCAGCATCTGGTGGAGTTTGGAAAACTACTGATGGCGGTTCGACCTGGGTTCCTCAAGGAGACGATCTTGCTGCAATTGGTATAAGTGATATAATCGTACTTTCCACATCCGGAGATGATGAAGTATATATTGCAACTGGAGATCGTGATGCTTCAGATACATACTCAGTTGGAGTTTTTAAGTCAACAGATGGTGGTTCAACATGGGCAAGTACTGGATTAGCATTTACTGCAGGACAAAAAAGACTTATTAATAGATTGCTGATTGATCCCACGAATAGTAGTATACTATACGCATCAACTTCTGTGGGAGTCTATAAAAGTACTGATTCAGGGACGAACTGGAGCATTATAACCAGCAATGTTTATATCGATATGGAATTCCAACCGGGTACTAGTAGCACTATTTACGGAAGCACAAAACAGGGCGATATTTATCTTAGTAATGATAATGGATCAACCTGGTCAAATTCTTTATCAACAAGTGGTAAAAGAACTGAACTTGCCGTCAGCACTAACGATGCTACAATTGTTTATGCATTAATAGCTGCATCAAATAATGGATTATTCGGCATATATAAATCAACAGATTCAGGAGTTAGTTTTTCTTCAGTTTACAGTGGGGCTAATTTACTTGGGTGGAACTGTAATGCAGGTGGTAGTGGTGGACAGGGGTGGTATGACTTATGTATCGCATCTGATCCTACCGATGTAAATACTGTATTTTTAGGAGGAGTAAATACCTGGAAATCTACTGATGGTGGTACTACATGGAATATAAATAACCACTGGTCGAGTACCTGTGGAGGAACTGCTACTAATGTTCATGCTGATAAGCATAATCTTACATTTCGAAATGGCACATCAACTCTGTTTGAATGTAACGATGGTGGGTTATATAGTACGACTGATGGAGGCTCAAACTGGACTTACCTATCTAGTGGGATGATTATTAGCCAGATGTATCGTTTAGGAGTTGCACAAACAACAACGGCAGATGTAATTACAGGGCTTCAAGACAATGGTACTAAAGCCATGCTTTCTTCTGTATGGGAAGATGTGATAGGTGGCGATGGAATGGAATGTTTAATTGATTATTCAGATGAAAATACACAATATGGTTCGCTTTATTATGGTTCAATTTATCGCACAACCAATCACTGGACAACCTCAACTAATATAAGTGGAGGTATTTCAGGTAATGCCGCATGGGTTACTCCTTATCTTCAAGATCCTAATAATAGCAATACTCTTTTTGTTGGGTTTCAAGATGTTTGGACATCAACTAACCAAGGCGGAACCTGGACTAAAATAAGTACTTGGGGCGGAAGCACCTTACGTTCTTTGACTGTCGCTCCCTCCAACTCAAGTTACATTTATGCAGCAACAACCGGTACAATTTATGGTACGTCAAATGGAGGTTCATCATGGACAAATATTACAGGTTCGTTACCTATAGGGTCATCTAACATAACATATATTAGTGTAAAAAATGATGATCCAAATACAATTTGGGTCTCAATGGGAGAATTTAACAGTAATTGTGTTTTTGAATCTACCAATGGTGGTTCAACATGGACAGATATTTCAGCTGGTTTACCAAGCTTACCCACTAATTGTGTGATCCAAAACCGACAGAATACATCTCTTGTTGAGCTTTATGCTGCAACAGATGTAGGTGTTTATCTCAAACTTGGTGGAGCAAACTGGACTCCTTTTTATGACGACATGCCTAATGTAGTAGTTACAGAACTTGATATTTATTATGACGATGTTACAACTACCAATAGTTTGATAAGAGCAGCAACCTACGGACGGGGGCTATGGGAATCCGACTTGTATTCAGCATACCCAGTCCCTACTGCCGACTTTGATGGAACACCAACAACAGGTGATGCGCCACTTACAGTAGCATTCACTGATTTATCGGTAGATACCGTTAATACATGGTTATGGGATTTTGGAGATACTGGGACATCCACCAACCAAAATCCATCACATGAATATGTAGATCCTGGTGATTATTCTGTTACACTTATAGTTACAGGCCCAGGTGGTAGTGATACTCTTGTTAAAACCAATTACATCACCGCAACCTACCCTGCCCCTACTGCCGACTTTGAAGGAACACCCACTGCAGGTGATATTCCTTTAACGGTAGCATTCACTGATTTATCTATTGATAGTGTCAATACCTGGCATTGGGATTTTGGTGATGGTGATACTTCTATTGTTCAAAACCCATCACATGACTATATTAACCCAGGTGACTTTTCTGTTACTCTAACCATTTCAGGTCCGGGTGGTAGTGATACCCTTTTAAAAACCAATTATATTACTGCAACCTACCCTGCTCCTACCGCCGACTTTGAAGGTACACCCCAAACCGGAGATGCTCCTCTTATGGTTGCATTCACTGACTTATCCGTTGATACTGTTAATACATGGTTATGGGATTTTGGAGATAGTGGAACTTCTACTGATCAAAATCCATCACATGAATATGTAAACCCTGGTGATTATTCTGTTACTCTTACAGTTACAGGGCCAGGAGGAAGTGACACTTTGGTTAAAACAAATTATATAACTGCAAGCTATCCTGAACCTACTGCTGACTTTGAAGGAACGCCAACAACAGGAAACGCTCCTTTAGAAGTCACTTTTACTGATTTATCAGTTGATAGTGTTGATTCGTGGGTGTGGGACTTTGGTGATGGTGGCACTTCATTTCTTCAGTCGCCTGTTTACACTTATACTGATGCAGGCACCTATGATGTTTCATTGACCGTAGGAGGACCTGGCGGTAGTGATGATATGATAAAAGTAGATTATATCTCGGTTTTTGTAAATGCACCGATTGCTAATTTTATTGGTACACCAACAACTGGTGAAGCACCTTTATTAGTTAGTTTTACTGACTTATCAACTGGGGATATTGATACTTGGAGTTGGGATTTTGGTGATAGTGGATCATCGTCTAATCAAAATCCATCACATGAGTATTTAACACCTGGAAATTTTTCTGTTTCTCTAACTGTTACGGGACCAGGTGGTACTACTACAGAAGTTAAAACCGACTATATACTTATTCCTGTAGATATTGGAGAAAACGAATCTGAGGTAATAGTTATTTATCCAAACCCTGTTACAAACAACTTACTTATTGTTTTTCCGGATGCAAAAAGCAGAATCTTAACTATGAATAACATGGGTGGCAAACGGATGCTGAATTACACAACTTACAGGAATGAAGAGTTAATTAATATGCAGCAATTTCCTAAAGGAATTTATTCGCTTATAATAAGAAATGGTGAACTGATTAGTATATTAAAAATTGTAAAAAAATAAAATTATCTTTGCCCGGTAAGTTATTTCTTGAATAATCTTTTTGGAATTCTTGGAATCAGTTACAAATAGATTCTGCTTTGCTGGCATTAAATTACTTTATATACACTATACTAAGTATCAACTTGTTGCAATCTTTATTTAATATCTGAACCATGAAAAAAGTTTCTACACTGATCATTTTCATCATCCTCGTATCTATTACGCCAAACCTGCACTCACAAAATGCTGAAGCGGTTAAGGCTAGCTCTTATGGAAAACTTGAAAAACCTATTATTGTCCCCAGCTTGGCTCAACAGGTAAAAGATGGAACATTTATTGGAATTGATCCCAACGAAGCACCAAAATTAGGTCCTCCTAAGAGAAGAGGTGCAAACATGAATGTTCCTGGAAAAGGACTTCCTAAAGGAGATGATGCTTTGGTTCAGAATCAAGAATCTGCTATTAAACATGAAGGAAAAGATCCTATTTTGGTGTTTGATGCTAATATATCGAGTTATACACCATCCGATCCAACAGGAGCTGTTGGACCTAACCATTTCGTGGCTGCATGGAATATTGGTTTCAGAATTTTTGATAAAGATGGTAATCCATTAACTGATGCTGCTTCTTTAGCAACACTATTTCCCGGTAATGCTATTGGTGATCCAATTGTATTTTATGACGCGGAAGCAGATCGTTTTGTTATTACCGAATTTGATAGTAGCCCAAACGGATTTAACGTTGCGGTTTGCCAGGGCCCTGATCCAGTAAATGATGGATGGTATATTTACACAACCGGGTTTGGTACAGGCTCTTTTCCTGATTACACGAAATTCTCAGTATGGTCGGATGGATATTACGTAACAGCAAATATTAATGCTAATGATAAAGTGTTTGCTGTAGAACGTACAGAAATGTTACTAGGTAATTCTGCACAGTTTGTCGGCTTTCCTTTAACCGGGATCACAACATCTGGATTTTATAGCCCACAATTTTTCAATGTTACTAATAATGATCTCCCTCCTCCTGGAGATGCCACTGTAGTTTACATGCAGGATGATGCGTGGAGTGGAGTTTCAACTGATCATATAAAACTTTGGACAGTAAATGTTGACTGGGACACTATAGCTAATTCAACTATTTCTGCACCCGTTGTAATAATTACTACTCCATATATATCTGTATTTGATGGTGGATCTTTTTCAAATGTTCCTCAACCAAGTGGTCCTGACCAGGATGTCCTTCAGGCAACAATAATGAACCAGGCTCAATACAGAAGATATCCAAGTTATAATTCTGCAATTTTCAACTTTGTTATAGATACTGATGGGTCGGGTGACGAACTTGCCGGTATTCGATGGTATGAACTTCGTCAGGACACAGATGGCGACCCATGGACTATTTACCAGGAAGGAACATATTTATCTCCTTACAATGACAAACATGCATTCTCAGGAAGTATGGTAATGGATGGACAAGGAAATATTGGTATGGGATACACAACCTGTAACGAAACCGAAAAGATTGCTATTTATTATACTGGAAGATATGCTGGTGACCCACTTGGTCAGATGACTATTGATGAGACACTTATAGCCCAAAGTACATCAAATAATCCATCACTCAGATTGGCTGATTATGTCCAGTTATCTGTTGATCCAGTTAACGACAAAACTTTTTGGCATATAGCAGAATATTTTGTGAATAGCCAAAGAACGGATGTTGTAGGTGTATTTCAAATTGCTTCAGATTACGCCAATGATGTTGGCGTTAATAATATTAACGAACCCAATGATGGTGAATTATCCGATTCAGAGATAATTACAATTACAGTTTTTAATTATGGAGAAGATGACCAATCTGATATACCTGTTAATTATCAGATTGATGGAGGTGCTGTTGTTGCCGAAATTTTGAATGATACACTATCCTCTGGTGAATCAGTACAATATTCATTTACAACAACAGCAAATTTAGGTACTCCAGGGCAAACATATGAAATAACTTCGTTTAGTGATCTTGGAAATGATGAATGGCGACAAAACGACACAATTACGAAAAACGTCCTGCATTTATTCCCTAATGACATAGGAGTTACTGATATAAACTCTCCTGTTTCAGGAACTGGATTATCAGATGATGAAGACATAACAGTGACACTTAGAAATTTTGGTTATGCCGAACAAAATAATTTTGATGTTACATATAACTTAGATGGAAATATAGTCACTGAACAGGTGCCAGGTCCCTTGAATTTAAATATTCCAGTTACCTATACGTTTTCTCAAACTGGTGATTTTTCTGCATTAGGTACTTATAATTTATCATCATACACTTCTTTGCCTGATGATGCTGATCTCAATAATGACACTTCTTCCGTTACTATTATGCACAGTATGTGTCAGCCAAATGCTAATTGCTCTGACGGTGATGGTTTTTATTTGTTTGAATTAGAAGCGATTAATAATGTCACTGGTTGTTCACCAGGTGGTTATGCTGATTATACAAATCTTTCGGCCGAATTAGCTAATAATACTATCAACGATTTGACTGTTACCACACATTATGGGAGTCAGTATATAACAGTATGGATTGACTTTAATGACAATTTTGTTTTTGAAGACACTGAAGTGGTGGTGGATAACTACGTTATTGCAGACGGGCAAGGTGCTGGTTTCTATACAGAAACTATGGATTTAACAATTCCCGATGGAGTTAATACAGGCCAGCATATAATGAGAGCAAAATCAAATTGGAACGCACCAGTGCCTGAAAACGCTTGTCAGGGGACAACCTACGGAGAGACTGAGGATTACACAGCAAATGTCGTATTATATATTGGTATTGAAGATATACCATTGTACAATGATGAAATGGTAGTTAAATCTTTAGGAAATAACAGATATGAGGTTTCGCTACAAACTACAAAAACTATAGAAACATTGATTATCAATTTGCATAATGTATTAGGCCAGAAATTAATAGAGAACAGAATTGAGAATATCAATGGCAAGTATGTTTATGACCTTGATTTATCATATGCACAACCTGGTGCTTATATAGTTAGACTAGGCACATCACAATATGGCAAAGTAAAAAAGATTATTGTGAAATAGTTTGAAATAGCAGAATAATTAATTCTAATAGAGAAGCACCGCTAACTAAAAGTTTGCGGTGCTTTTTATTTCACCACAATAAGTTTATCCTTGTATATTTTTTGCCGGATTTTTGATTTAAGTAAATAAACTCCATTTTCTATTTCAGAAATACTGAAGGAAGCAAAATTATTCTAGAATAATTTTGCTTCCTTCAGTATTTCTGAAATAGAAAATGGAGT
>NYYH01000038.1 GCA_002686705.1 Bacteroidota bacterium | reverse complement strand
ACCCACAAACGAGGATCATCTGGTGGTGGAGGCTCGGCTGATTTAAAGGTTGTGACTGTTAGTTTAATAGCATCAGAAGTATCATTTGTATATGATGCACCACTAATACCACTAACAATCCTTAACTCAATACTTGCTGTTGAGTCACCAGGTATTCCAAATAGTATTAATGAGTTATTAAGCTCATAAACTATAGTTTCAAATGACAGACCCTGAGTATTATAAAGTTCCTTCATATTAGCAAAGTTGCTATCTGCAAAAGCCATCTGCAACGAATATGTAGGTACAGGTAAGGTTGCACCGTCTGACACAGAATATGTTGCAGCACTCCAACTTACAGTGAATAATTTTGCAGAATCAGCTAAGAGTAGAGTATCTACAGTACCATTTACAGGGTTTGTTATGGCTGCAGCTACAGAGAGGTTTACGTTCAACTTCGGATTAGTCTCTTCTTTCTTGCATGAACCAAGAATGATTACAAGGCCAATTATTAGTGTAGTTATTAAATTTATCTTTTTCATAAGTACATAATTTACAACTGTTAGTAATTAGGATTCTGAGTGAGGTTTGGATTGGCATTTACATCAGATGTCGGCAATGGAAATAAATTATATTTAGCATCTGTAGCGCGACCATCCTTTGTATGTCCTTTCCATGACCAGATGTATTCACTACCCGTAAATTTGTTATGACGGATAAGGTCTGTTCGACGGTGACCTTCCCAGCATAGTTCACGTGCACGCTCGTCAAGGACAAAATCAAGTGTAAGGTCTGATTCGCTGATAGCTGTAGCTTCTGCTCTAGCTCTAAGGTCATTTACATAACCAACAGCGGTTGCCATGGTACCTCCTGCTCCACGAACAACTGCTTCAGCGTACATAAGGTAAATATCTCCTAGACGGAACAAAGGAAAGTCTGTATCAGGAAATTCAAGACTAAAACCTTGAATAGTATCACCAGTGGATGTATATGACACATTTCTGAATTTTGTAAGAGCATAACCATTCTGAAAATCACTAACAATGTCAATCTCTAGTGTTTGACCATCAGTAAAGAACATAGCGCGGTTATCATCGCCTGTATATTTCTCAACCAACTCAGGTGTTACACGGGTTCCACCCCAACCACCATTAATGCCATAATCGCCAGGTACCATATCTCCACCAACACCGGCATGAATAACAAATGTGGTTCCACCCCATGTTTGAGTATGTTCACCACTATAACGAATTGGGAAAATAATTTCCTGCATTGTTTCAACTACCTGATCATTATTGGCCCAAAACAATTGTTGAAATGAAGGTGCCAGTGAATAACTACTGTTTATTACTTTATCGCAATATGTAATACAATCACTGTATTTGCTTTCACCGATGTAAACCTCGGCATTCATATATAGTTTTGCTAATAATGTCCATGCTGCTGCCTGATCAGCACGCCCATATTCATTTGCACGTGGTGCCATCATTAGTCCTTCAATTTCTTTTAACTCATTTTCGATATAAATGAACAAATCGGCTTTTGAGATTTGTGATGGCAAAAAATCGCCAATTGGGTCTTCCTCCGTTGCAAAAGGAACACTACCAAACAAATCGAGTGCATGCCAGTAACTAAGTGCACGTAACCAACGTGCTTCAAGCCTGTAATATACTATTTTATCTCTCCATTCCTGGCTCACTCCACGATCGTCAAGTTTTCCATCTGAAGTTTGACGAAGAAATTCATTTGTCAGTGCAATCTGATAAAAAACACGATAATACATACCTGCTATAAATCTATCACTTGCATCCCATTCCTGAAAATGAAAGTCTTTAATTGTTGCATCATCCCAAGTAATAATTGCTTCGTCTGTTGTTAGCTCCTGATGATACCAGTACTGCCGTAAATATTGACTAAAACCTTCATCAATTACACTAACATCACCATTTCCTGCAGGACCTTCTTGGCCTGTAACTGCAAGACCTGCATAACATTTAGCCATAAATTGAGTGTAAGACTCTGGGTTGTCAAAAACTGTTGCTGAAGTTATTTCATCAGGGTCAATAGGTTTTGTGTCCAGTATCTTGTTACAGGAATTAAAGATTAACGCAATTCCAGTAACCAATGCTATTATATATATAGTTCGTTTCATGATATTTTGTTTTTAATATTAGAATATTAGATTAACACCAATCATCCAAATTCGTGTACGGGGGTAGACATTGTTATCAATTCCACCGTTAACCTCAGGATCAATCCCATCATAGTTCGTAATTACAAACGCATTGTTCACCGTGGCTGAAAGCTGAAGGTTTAAGCGGTTCTGTAACAAATTATTGAATGTATAACTTAAGGTAATGTTGTCCATTCTAAAAAATGAAGCATCTTGAACATAATAATCTGAGTTTTCCTGTTGTGTTAAAAAATTTGTGTTTGAAATACTTGACGGTACATTACTTAAATATGGTCCTTCGGGGCGGTACATTCTATTATACCAACCATTTGCTGATTGTACGTTGTTATACATATAGTTACCAAAGTTTGCACGTCCGGCAAACGAGAACGACCATTCCTGATAACTGAAATTAGAAGATATTCCGAAATAAAAGTCTGCATTTGGGTCATGATAATGGTATTTGTCATCTTCAGTAATATCCCCATCACCGTTTCTATCAACATATAATCCTTCAATTGGCATACCCTCATTATTATAAACCTGCTCAAAAACATAGAATGAATTACGTGGCTGACCTACAGCCTGCTCCTGAATCATATTACCCACACCCCCGGAGATTCCTCCTGTTGGAATACTTACACCATCGTACAATTCGGTAATCTCATTTTTATTATAAGTGGCATTAAAGCCAAGCTCCCAGAACATTTTTTCGTTAGAAATTATTTTGCCATTTACTGTAAACTCAATACCTGTATTTTCCATCTCGCCAACATTACGATTTATAAAATCAGTTAAGTTAGAAAGGGCTGGTACTGGAACCCAGCTAAGCAAATCTTTTGTTTGTCTTTGGTAAAAATCAACCGAACCATAAATACGATCTCTGAGAAAAGCATAATCAATACCCAGATTCCAAGTTGTTGTTTCTTCCCATTTCAGGTTTTCGTTATATCCTTCAGGACGTAGTGTTATATGATATATATCTCCAAATGGATACATTGTAAACTGATCACCGTATGTATATCTACCCATATAATCGTAATATCCTCCAATATCCTGTTGTCCGGTTATGCCCCAACCCACACGAAGTTTCAATAATGATAGCACTTTAGAATCGCGCAGAAATGCTTCCTCATTAATCTTCCAACCCAGAGCAATTGCAGGAAAAACACCCCACCGGTTATCAGGGCTAAATCTTGACGTTCCATCAGCCCTTACGGTAGCAGTTAATAGGAATCTTGTATTAAATGTATAATTTAATCGTCCGAAATACGACAATAAATAATATTCACCTTTATTAATTACAGTGTCCCTGATATATTCTTGTGTAGATGAATCACTTATTATTGGTACATTACTATTACGATTGGTTGAACTATTATAAAAATGTTGTATTGAAGTACCTGCCATAACATTGAAGTTACTTTTTATTGAAGCTACATCTTTAATATAATTCAGATAAAAATCTGCTAGTTGATTTTTGTTTACATTTTCATACGTATTATCACGTCCACCTCCATTAATAGAATTATACGACCATGAAGCGTAAGGGGGAACTTTTACATATCCACTACCCTTTGTTTGATCATAACTTAAGTTTAAATTGGCATGAAGATCAGGAAGAAAGTGTAGTTTATAATCAAGTAGTAAATTCCCATAAACGCTGTTAACATCCGATTTATCATTATTAAGTTTTAAAAATGACATAGGGTTTGTGGTGGCCATAGTTACTGGATCACCACCTGTTTGGAGCCATGCCCAATACCCACCGTATGAACCATCCGAACTATTAACAGGCTTTGTTGGATCCATTTGAATAGAAGCACCAATAGCACTTCTATTAGCAAAAGTATTTTTAATAAATGACCCATTTATATTGAAATTAACTTTTAAATGATCGTCAAATAATGTTGGGTTAAGAGCAGCCGAAAGCGTAGTGCGCTGAAATTTTGATGTTTTCAGAATACCATTTTCATCGGTATATCCAAGAGATAAACGATATGGTAAGGTTTTCCATGCACCGGTAGCACTTAAAGCATGATCCATGCTAGTAGTATTATGGTAAATTTCATCCTGCCAATTTGTTTTGTGCATAGCAGAAGTACGTCGACTTGTATCATTATATGGTACAGGATATCCAGCTGAATTAGTCCAGGTACCAAGCATTTCTTCACGTTCAGGAAAACGTTCTTTGATAACTTTTTGAAACTCATTAGATGAAAGAACTCCAAGTGTTTTTGGTACTTCAAAATATGAAAATTTACCTAGATAATTAATTTGTAAAGGCCTGCCAATTTTTCCTTTTTTAGTAGTAATCATAATCACTCCATTCGAAGCACGAGATCCATAAATCGCAGTTGCCGAAGCATCTTTTAGTACTGTAAACGTTTCAATGTCGTTAGGATTAATAGTATTTAACGGGCTACGTGAACCGCCTGTAACATCATTACTCAACGGAATCCCATCAACAACTATTAGTGGGTCATTACTTGCATTTAGGGAGGATCCACCCCTGATAAGGATACGAGAAGAGGTACCGGGAGCCCCCCCATTTGAGCTAATTTGAACACCAGCAACTTTTCCTGCAATAAGGCTTGCAGGTGTTACTATTGAACCCTTGTTAAAGCTACCTTCACTAATAGCAGTCACAGAGCCTGTTGCATCCTCCTTTTTTGTCACACCATACCCAATTACAACAACTCCTTCTAATGAAAGAGCAGATGATTGAAGAGCAACATTTACGGTAGTATTAGGTTGAACAACCAATTCTTGTGTTGCGTAACCAACATACGAGAATATTAATACCTGATTAGGCTCAACATTAATGGTATAGTTACCATCGATATTTGAAACAGCTCCCTCGGTAGTTCCTTTTATAACTATTGTTGCTCCCGGAAGTGAAGTTCCATCTCCGGCGTCGGTTACAACGCCGCTAACAGCACCACTTTGAGCAAACATAGTTAAACTACTCAATAAAACCACTGCAAACAACAGTAATTTAGTAGTTAATTGTTTTACCATGATATTTAAATTTTTATTGTGAATTATGATTATAAGATTACATACAGCATTGAAAATCAATCCAAAGGTAATTAATATTTAATAAATACTTAATTTATTAATGACAAAAACTATGTCTAAACAAAAAAAAATCAATTTAATTATTGAACTATATTTTCAACTTTGATGTTTTTAATTGAAATGAAACTTAAATAAATAATCACTTTCGATTAATCTGCACTTATTATACTGTCTCTGTGTAAATTACCTTTCCATACAGGTTTGCGATAAAAACAATTTACATAATCATAAGGTATTTTAATGTAAAAAATGCAATCGATTGCGAAAAAACAGGATCTCATGAACACACCTATATTATTTTACAGATGAATGCATACGATTGTCTAATTGGGATAACCTTATATCATATATGGAGCGAAATATCCCATCTATTAATTTCTTATTCTTTAGGCTAGCTCAAAACCTAGGAACTTTATTAAAAAATAATAAACATCTGCATACGATTGCACTAACACTTATACAATCCCTTAATATCATATATCCCTGATTTTATGGTATTTTAACTATTATTAAGTTACTACTGCAACTTTTTCAGGTACTTTTGTATCATATAAATAAAATCACGATGAAAAAACTACTTGGAAGTTTTTTGCTTTCATTATTTATAACTTCTACAACTTTAGCCCAATTGATTTCGGCTGATCCAGCTTTTCCAACTGAGAATGATCAAGTAATTATTACTTTCAATTCTTCACTCGGTAGTGGTGGATTAGCGGGCTTTACCGGAGATGTTTATGCCCATACAGGTGTAATTACCAGTAATAGTTCGTCGGGTTCTGACTGGAAATACGTTAAAGCAGGATGGAATGAAAATATCCCCGAATGCAAGATGACAATGATTGGAGACGACCTGTGGGAATTAACAATAGGACCCTCTATTAAAGAGTATTACGGTGTTCCGGCCAACGAAACAATTCTTCAGATGGCATTTGTATTTCGAAGCGCAGATGGATCGCTTGAAGGTAAAACAGAAGATGGTGGTGATATTTTTTATGATGTATATACTTCCGGGTTAAATATTATGATTACTCTACCTGCGCAAAGACCAACTATTGTTGAGTTAAATGATAATATATTAGTTGAAGGAAGCAGTAACGGTGCCGATTCAACTTTTATTTTTGTTGATGGAGAACTTATTTATACTGATGTTGGTAATACATTCTCGACAAACATAACTGCATCCACTATAGGAAAACACTGGATTGTTGCAACGGCAATAAATGATAACGAAACAGCTAGTGATTCACTTTATTACTATGTTCGACAGGAAACAATTGTTCAGGAATTACCCCCGGGAATAATAGATGGAATTAATTATACTTCTGAAGTGTCAGTCGTTTTTTCATTGGTTGCACCAGAGAAAGAGTACATTTTTATACTTGGAGATTTTAACAACTGGGAAATTGGTACTGAATATGAAATGAAGGTAACCCCTGACGGGCAAAGATTCTGGCTTGAGATATCAGGGTTGGAACCTGGAAAAGAATATGTTTTTCAATATTTTATTGACGGATCAATTCGGGTTGGCGATCCTTACGCTGATAAAGTAAGCGATCCGTGGAACGATCAATGGATAAGTACTACTACTTATCCTGATTTAATTGAATATCCAGCTGGAAAAGCATTTGGTATTGCAAGTGTTCTGCAAACTAATCAAGATCCTTATCAATGGCAAATCAATGATTTTGAAAATCCTCCTGCCACAGACCTTGTTATATATGAAATGCTTGTGAGGGATTTTCTGGCAGCACACGATTTTGCTACTCTTATTGATACTCTTGATTATTTAGAGAAGTTGGGTGTAAATGCTATTGAACTTATGCCAAACAATGAATTTGAAGGTAATTCAAGTTGGGGTTATAATCCAAATTACTATTTTGCTCCCGATAAATATTATGGACCAAAAAACACTTTTAAAGCAATGGTGGATGAGTGTCATGCACGAGGCATTGCTGTTTTTATGGATATAGTTCTTAATCATTCATATGGAACAAATGCATTAGTTATGATGTATTGGGACGGTCCAAATAACAGACCAGCAGCTAATAACCCATGGTTTAATGTAGAGAGCAATTTTCTAAACCCTGACGCTCATTGGGGTAATGATTTCAATCATGAAAGTTTATATACACAACAATTTATCGACAGCGTAAATAGTTATTGGATAAATGAATACCATATTGACGGTTTCAGATTTGACTTCACCAAAGGTTTCGGCAATAATATAAAAGGAAATGATGATCCTTGGGGTAGTAAATATGATGCAGATAGAATAGCTCTTCTTAAAAGAATGGCTGACAAAATATGGGAACAAAAATCAGATGCTACCATAATATTTGAACATCTTGCTGAAAACAGTGAAGAAAAAGTGCTCGCAAACTACGGAATATTACTGTGGGGAAATTCAAATTATAATTACAATGAGGCAACTATGGGTTTTAACAGTGGTGGCAAATCAGACTTTTCATGGATCTCTTACAAAAAACGTGGATGGAGTAATCCACATGTTGTAGGTTATATGGAAAGCCATGATGAGGAACGGCTTATGTTTAAAAACTTGGAACATGGAGCATCATCTGGTAATTATAACATTAAAGATCTTCCAACTGCATTAAAGCGCCAAGAACTAGCTGCAAATTTTTTCTTTACCATTCCAGGACCAAAAATGATCTGGCAATTTGGTGAGAGGGGCTACGATGTATCTATTGACTTTAATGGCCGATTAGGAGAAAAACCTCCTAGATGGAATTATCTTCAAGATTGGAGACGAAGGAATCTTATGTATGTTTATTCCGCTCTTATCGATCTTAAAAAGAATGAAAATGTTTTTAGCACAAATGATTATTCCCTTGATCTTTATTCTGCTTTAAAAAAGATTAGACTTAATTCAACTGAGATGTCAGTGGTAGTAATTGGGAATTTTGATACTGAAGAAGGTGANATCAATCCTGAATTNNACTTTACAGGCACNTGGTATAATTACTGGACAGGTGATTCNATTNTTGTAACAAATGTTAATGAAACAATTAAACTTCAAGCTGGTGAATACANACTCTATACAAGTAAGAAACTAACTAAACCCGATTTGGTGAATATAAATAATATTGAATCTTCAAAAAATACTAATATTCTTTATCCAAATCCGGTGTTAGAAACACTTACAATTACAAATACCAAAGATATAGAGCAGATTAGTATTTATAATTTAATGGGGGTAATTGTACACAAATCAATCAACCACAATAGTATTAATATAAATATTGACGCACAGAAATTTACCCCAGGATATTATATTGTGAAATTGAAAACCAATAAAGGTAATCTGATTTCAAAAAGATTCATTAAAAAATAATTTAGTGTTTGTTTGATTATTACGTCTGCTTGCTTAAAAAAATAGGGTTAAGAANATCGGATTTCAAGGATAATAAGTGAATNAAGACAACGATCTTCACAGTTTTAAATTCTACTTAAGATATTTCTCAAGAGAATTCAAAAGTTGATCTAACATAATTGGTTTTGTAATGAAGTCATTAGCGCCTAGCTCGTAGCAAGCAGCCTCTTCACCAGATAAGACATAGGCAGTTTGAACAATAACTGAAAGATCTTTGTCTGTTTTTCGAATTTTCTTTAGCACATCAAAACCACTAATGCCCGGAAGATTAAGGTCGAGCAATACAACNTCAATATCCTTATGCTCATTTAATCTAACCAATGCTTCTTCGCCATCCAAAGCCCAAAGTAATGTTGCATTTGTACGACTTAAAGCAGCATTATAGAATCGATTACTCGTTTCCGTATCCTCAACAATCAGGATTACTTTCCCAGAAAAATCAAAATCGTTTAAAGTACTCATCCCTATTTAATGTTATATCATTTTAAGAAATAGTGCACTAAAATACAAAAATTTAGTAAACTGTAACTCTATGATTCTGAATATATATAATCATTCCACTTTTAATTACTTTGATCGGACAAATTATTGCTGTCTATAAATTTGGCTATAGTTTCTCTTCTTTTTATCTTTCCTGTTTCAGTTCTTAAAAAAGCAGGCAAGTAAATTATTTCTTTAGGTATTTCAAACTTTCTCAATTCTTGCACTAAATTTTCTTTCAATAAATCATTAAATCGATTATGAACAGGACTGCTTTCAACAAACAAAGTAAGTTTCTCACCTAACTTTTCATCAGGTAAACCTCCAATAAAAAAGTTGCTGGGAATGTGTTTTTCAATTTTTTGCTCAATAATTTCGGGAAACAAACTAACGCCACCACTGATTATTACATTATCTGACCTTCCAATTATTAAAAATGATCCATCCTCATTTATCTTGGCAATATCATTAGTTACCAGATTAAATACTCCGACAGATGGAGCATTAATTATAAGTTGTTCGTTCTTATTTAATCTAACGCTAATTTCTGGCAATAGTTTAAAGACACCTTTTTTGTTCGCACTTGATAGCTTACAAAGTGCAATATGAGTAATTGTTTCGGTCATGCCATAAGAATGCCAAGCATTAACAGAAGATCTTTCTAATAGACTTTCTTCCAATTCATTGGAAAGTTCTGATCCTCCAATAAGCAGTTTCTTAATTTTTGATAATTGTCTCAAGCCTACCTCAGTTTCCAGCATCTCAAAAATTTGATTTGGTACCATAGCAACAAAATCCACATTTGTGTTCTTGTCATAAAGAGGTATAGAGCTCGGCTTGCAATAAAGCAAATTAAGACCTCCAACAATTGATCGAACAATCATCATTTTTCCGGCAATATATGCGACAGGTAAACACAGCCATATGGTATCATCCTTTTTTAAATCGAAAAACTTAATCGTAGCCTTTGCGCTAGCTATCAAGTGCTCTTTTTGTAGAACAATTTTTTTTGGAAAACCAGATGATCCAGATGTTGAAACATTAATAGTTAATGAAGATGAAAATAGTTCTAGCAGAAATAAATAAATCTCTTTTTCCCAATTTTGTACCTGTGAATTACTAATCTTTTCTTTACACAATAACTTGAGTTCGTCTACTTTATAGTAAATGCCTTGTATTTGTACTATTGGATAACTATCAAACATTTATTAATTCTGTTAAGTCCCAACCAATTAACGGATTATAATTTAAACTTGAATTAAGAATAGTGAGTGGTGAATGTATATTGTTAGAGAAAACTTGTCCTGTTCCTAACCCTTGTGGTATGTTATTTTGTAAAGTATATGTCCATTGAGCAATCGCGTTAAGGCCGATGTTAGACTCTAACGCTGAGGTAACCCACCAACCAATATTTCTATTTTCTGCTTCTTCAATAAATATATGACTTTGCTTCCAACCACCTAAAAAACTCGGTTTTAGGATTATAAAATGAGGTTTAATTACATCTAACATTTGTCTAATATCCTCGATGTGACAAACTCCAATTAGTTCTTCGTCAAGAGCAATTGGAATTGAAGATTTGTTACAAAGGTCAGCCATGTTTTTCCATTGTTGCTGCTTAATAGGTTGTTCAATTGAATGAATTGCAAATTCAGATAACCTACTTATCTTATCTAAAGCCTCCTCATATGAAAATGCACCATTAGCATCTAGCCGAAGTTCAATATCTTTTTCAGTAAAATCATTCCTGATTAATTTTAGCAACCTCAATTCATCTTCAAAATTTATCGCACCTATCTTTACTTTTACACAGCTATAACCAGATTCAATCTTGTGAATAATCCTTTTCCTCATTTCCTCAAAATCTCCCATCCACACAAGTCCATTAATAGAAATCTCGCCTTTACCCTCAGTAAATAATGAAGGAAACAATAATTTGGTGCCACCAGCAAATAAATCTTTAATTGCCATTTCAACACCAAATCTGATAGAAGGAAACCCGACCAGTCCTTCGTCTAACCAGTACTTGTAATTGTTGATATCATTGCAAACCTGATTTAGTTTTTGTTCAAAATCGGGACGCTCATCAATACTTAAACCTTGTATTATGCTACATTCACCAATTCCTTTAATCTGAGGCTCATCGATATTATAAACGAAGATAAACCAAGAGTCTTTTGATTTTAATACTCCCCTGGATGTACCTCCCGGTTGCTTAAAATAAAAGGTGTGCTTTTTTGTAAAGGCTTCCAGCATAGTTACTTTTTCCGTAAAAATAATACTAATTCAGTTTATGAATGCCGGAAAAGAATCAATCTGTAGTCTTATAATAACTGAGCGGATACAGAATTTTGTCAAACGTATAGTACTGCATTAAAACAAAATCCTCCCCGTTATTAATTAAGGCATAAAATCTATCGCGATCATCAGGTACCAGTTTGTTGTAGATTTCGTCTTTCACCTCCTGTGACAAAGTTCCTTTCATGTAAGTTATTATATAAGTTGTATCCTTTTTATCATCAACAAGAGTTACTTCAAACATTGGATCAGATTGCATGATAGAGTCGATAGTTATTGGAGACATTAGGTTATTTAATCTTGATTCATATCGAAGATCGCTGAATGAGGTAAGAAAGTTTAACAACCTAAGAGTGTCGAATCTGCTAATATTCTCTTTATCACTAAGTTTAATTAGCTTATAACTACCATCGGAATCCGAAATATCCACTCTGAAACTTTCATCCGGGATTTCTAGAAATTCCATCGAAATACTTATAATATCCGCAAGATTATGATTAAAAACCTGATGACTTTTCCAATCATCGGGTATTGGAGAAAAGCGAGGAGTAAGGAATCCTCTAAAACCAGGAATATGTATTACATATGGGTCAGCGGCATCCTCCATAAGCATATAAGTACCAAGATTGTTAGGTGTAACATCTCCCACATAGTAAACTTTTGATAACTTCTCGTAAGGAAACATTTTGTACTTGTCGAAAAGATTTATCCAATGTGCTTTTTGATAAACTTCAACCTTTCTACCAATACTTGACATTCGTTTAACAATATTATCACGGGCAGCTTTTGGAACAGGTGACTTAACTTTTAATCGTCTCATGGTTTCCAGGAGAATTTCAACTACTCTAGGATTGGTACTATATTTACCATCCAGGATCCAACCATTAGCTGTTCTTTCTAATAAAACAGAATTATTCTGCTTATCAGCAATAAAAATTTTTGTAACCGCGGAAGTATCACTTATTGCAAATTCAGATTCGCTCTCCTTTAATGTGCTACTATCATTTTGCATTAATATCCATATAGCAGCAGGAGCAAGTATAATGGCGAGAATTATTAATTTTTTATTTTTCATAACTTTTATTATCTCGAGTACTTTCTTTTTCTAAGCCAAACTAATAGTACACCGATTAGAAGTACAAATATCACCGGAACCAACAAATTAACCAACTGCCAAGTAATGCGATTTGAACTTATTTTAGTTTTATCAAGTAATCTTAATTTCATTTCCCTCGACCGTAATGAAATTAATCCGGGGCCGTCAGTAAGAAAATTCAATGCATTAAGTATAAAATCTTTATTGCCAAAAGTTTCTCCTGTAAACTGGTCGAAACCAAGTGGCAACGGATATCCTTGCGGTATATGAAACTGGTTTTTAATAATATCACCATCACTAACAACAATCATACTTGTTAGTACACTTTTCTCCTTAAAACCAATTTCCTTATCTGATGTAATCGCTTGTGGAAGTCTATTTCTAAAATCCGATTGGAATTCGCCTTCGAGAAGTACAGCAATGGCTTGTGGTGGACCAGGATACTTTATTACGTCTGGTTCTTCCGTAAGTAACCTAAGACTTATCATCGAAGGCACTGCTTCTGCTCTCGAATAATCTGATGTTTTTAAAAGAATTGTTTTTCTTACATTTTTAGCAGATGTAGTGTCAAGACTACTTACAAACTGAGTTTTCAGAGCGTTTAAATTCTTCACTATTGGATGCTGCAATGTTGGCATTATAACCGGAAAATAATACCAAGGAAAAAAATCAATTTGTGCCTGACCACCAACCTGACCTGTACGGATAGGAATTGGGAGTCCGTTGAGATCTAATACAAGATTTCTATTTAATCTCACTCCATAATTGAAAAGTTGAGTTTGGAGGTCAACGTCATTTTCAACTGAAACCGTATTTTCTTTATTTTGAATACTATCCATACTTGCAAAAACAGGATCGAGAAGCCACATTACTTTACCACCATACATTATGTATTGGTCGATAATAAACTTATCCTTTTGAGAAAAAACAGAATCAGGTTTTGCAATTATTATTGCTGCATACTTTGGACGAATATTAAATTCTTGTGTTGCTGAATCAATAAGTGATCTTTCAACCAATGAGTTTATTTTATCATCTATTGTTAGTCTATCAACCATGTAGTTATCTTGCAAAGCAAGAGTGATGTCATGGGTTTCCTGATCATCCAGCTCCCCATGGCCTTCAATAAATGCTATATTTGGTTTAACACTTTTTATTAGTCTACTAATCACACTGGCAAATTTGAACTCGAGGTTCTGAATCGAATTGTTTAAAGCAGCCTCAGGAGGTGCATTAATTTGTGCATCAAGTAATTCAACAGGCATTTCATTATTCTGATAACTAACCAGAGCTCCCGGGAAAATTACTTGTTGATCTAATCCACCTTTTGTTTTTACCTGCAAATTTGTTGGATTAAGTCCTTGTTCCATAAGAAGCTGATATGTTTCATTCCGCTCCTTAACATTTTCACTTGATGAAGGATTAATAAATTCATACTCAATATTCTTATTGTATGCCCTAAATTCGTTAAGAAGTTCTTTGGTTTCACGTCTCAGCCTTTTGAAACCAGCAGGAAAATCACCATCCAAGAACACCCTGAAATAAACAATGTCATCAACATTTTTAAGTAGTTCCTGAGTTGATTCCGAAAGTGTATATCTTTTCTCGCTAGTAAGATCAATTCGTGTAAAAATATTTGAACTGATAATGTTAACAACTATAATTATAGAAACAACAATTAGCAATTGCACAAAATAATGATTAAACGTGCTATTTTTATTGGCTTTCATATTCTTTTGTGTATTACCACTTACGCTTTGATAATGAAAAATTAGTGAGAAATAAAAATAGTACGATTACACTCACAAAAAATATGATATCACGTGTATCAACTACACCGCGGCTTATTGAGCTATAATGTGCGCTAATCCCCAGAGATCTAATGAATAAATCAATACTTCCTAATAAATCGAGTGAATAGATAAACTCAAACCCTAGATATAAAAATGCGCATAATATAATTGCAAGTATGAATGATATTACTTGATTATCAGTTACTGATGATGAAAAAACTCCTACCGATGCAAACACTGCGCCAAGAAACAACAAACCTATATACGAACCCCAAATGCTTCCAGCATCGAGGTTACCAGGTGGAAACCCAAGCTGATAAACCGAAAAAAAGTAAACAAGGGTTGGCAATAAAGAAAATACAATTAATGTAACAGCAGCAAAAAATTTTGCTGTAATTATCTGCATATCAGATAACGGCCTGCTAAATAACAATTCAATGGTACCACTTTTCTTTTCTTCAGCAAATGAACGCATTGTAACTGCAGGCACCAGAAACAAGAAAACAATAGGTGCAACTATGAAGAGCCCGTCAAGATTTGCATATCCATAATCCAATATATTGAAGTCGGATGGGAAAAACCATAAAAATAATCCTGTTGTAATTAAAAAAACAAGTATTACAACATATCCGGTAATGGAACTCAAGAAAGCCCTTATTTCTTTTAAATATAAAGCAAACATATTTTTGCTATTAATAGCGGTACAAAAATAACACTTTTTTTATCCTGGATTAGTGTTTTCAAAGCCCATCACAGCCTAATAATGCTAACAAACCAATTTGTAACTTAGCTAACAAATAACTCTAAATGGAGCTTCTTAAACAACTTTAATATGTTTTGTAAAGCTTGCCAGGTAAACTTTGTATTAAACCTTCAAACTCAAGAGTAAGCAAAGTAGAGGCAACTTTTGAGGCGGGTAAAGCTGATTGAATTACCAGCTTGTCAATACTAATTTCTTTAGTCTCTTCAATTATGTCATAAACCAATTTTTGTGTTTGTGTAAGCTGAAGAAATAGATCTCTTTGCTCTTTAACATCAACTTTTATATCATCCCAACCCATAATATAGGCAATATCTTTTTCCGTTTCTGCTAATGCAGCTCTGGTTGATTTTATAAGCATATTACAACCCTTAGAGTATTCATCATTAACACGACCAGGAACAGCAAAAACATCGCGATTATATGAGTTTGCCAATCCGGCAGTTATCATAGCACCTCCCCTAATACCAGACTCTACAACTAAAATTGCATCACACATACCTGCAACTATTCTATTACGCTTTGGAAAGTTTTCACGATCGGGATTAGTTTTAGTCAAAAATTCGGTTAACAACCCACCATTATCGATCATTTTTGCGGCTAATTTTTTGTTTTGTGACGGATATATCCGGTCTAATCCATGGCCTAGAACAGCTACAGTTTGTAAGCCATCATCCAATGCTGCTTTATGAGAATAACTATCAATACCATATGCCAAACCACTAACCACTAAAACGCCTTTAGAACTGAGCCCTTTAATCATGCGTTCGCAGTTTACTTTGCCTTCATTTGTAGCCTTCCTTGTCCCAACAAAACCAATTACACGGGGAACATTCAGATCAGCATTACCTTTATAATAAAGTAATAAAGGCCCATCTTCGCAATTCAAAAGTCTTGCAGGGTAATCAGGGTCAGTGTAAAAAAGTGCTTTTATGTTATTCTTCTCAATGAAACTAATCTCGGATTCCGCTTTGTGGAGTACCTTCTGACTAATAATACTGTTTACTGTGGAACTGCCAATTCCAGGAATTTTCATTAGCGCATTTTTGTTTTCTTTAAAAACAGCTTCAACTCCACCGCAATATGCTATCAGTTTTTTTCCAACAATATCACCTATTCCAGGAATTAAAGTTAACGAAATTTGATATTTAAGCAGGTCATTAGGCACAGCTCAAAAATAGAAAAAAATGCGATTGGTTTCATTATTAATAGCTCCATCAATCAACAATATTATCTTACCCTGAGATAAAATATTTTAGAGTAAAATTGGTATTTTCGCATTACAAATAGTAATATTTTCCAACGCTGTTCAATATTTGAAATTAAACATGGAACCAAGAAAAAATATTCTAGTTTGTCCATTAGATTGGGGACTTGGTCATGCAACTCGCATGGTTCCTGTTATTGAAATGCTTGAAAGAAAAGGTGCAAATGTTATTATTGCTGCAGACAACCGTCCTTTGGAATTTTTAGTACAGCGTTTCCCTCAAAATACCACTATTCAACTTCCAGGGTACAGCCCAAATTACCCCTCTAATAATAATATGGCTTTGGCCATGCTTACGTCTCTTCCAAGCATGATCTTAGAAGCAAGACAAGCAAATAGGAGACTTCAAACAATTATTAATGAACATAATATAGATGCTGTAATATCGGATAACCGTTATGAACTATCAACTTCGAAAGTTCCAACAGTATTTATAACACACCAACTAAACATTCAAACTAGCGGATGGCATAAAATCGGCAAACCTATTATCAATTGTACAATTAATCATTATCTAAACAAGTTTAATGAAGTTTGGGTACCAGACATACCAGGTAAATTTCGCTTATCAGGAAATCTTTCTAAATCGAATAAATTTGCTTCTAAACTTTTTAATATTGGCTTGCTTAGTAGATTCTCAAAACCAGAAGTTACTCACAAAAGTAACAGTATCGACATTCTGATTATCCTGTCCGGACCGGAGCCTCAAAGAACAATCTTAGAAAAACTACTACTTTCACAAGCATTAAAAACCGAATTAAAAACAGTTATCCTTCTCGGTAAACCTGAAGAACAAGTAAGTAATGAAAACAAAAATGTGAAATTAATTTCACACATTACTGATGACGAATTTTCATTACTTATTCAATCCGCAAAAATTGTGATTAGCAGACCTGGTTATTCAACACTTATGGATTTAGCAGTTTTTGGCAAAAAAGCTATTTTTATTCCAACACCCGGACAAACTGAACAGGAATACTTAGCTAATAGATTACTTGATGAAGGAATTGCATTTTCACAAAGTCAAAGCAATTTTGATTTGCCCACTGCACTAAAAAATGAAAAGCTGTATAAGGGCTTATTTCTTGAAAATAAACCTGAATTACTTGAGTTGCGAATAGACAAGTTGTTAAATATCTGCTAACAAAACCACTAATCTATAATTTAACATGCCATTTAATCTATTTTTGCAATTCGATTTTAGCAACTATCAATTTGGAATCTCAAAATAAAAGAAGCATTTTCTCGAACATCCCTAAACCTGTTTGGAATATACTTGGCAGCGTTTTCGTTGGTGTAGGGATAATCGGAATAATAGTCCCACTATTGCCAACCACACCATTCCTGCTACTTGCAGGTTTATGCTTTAACCAAGGTTCGGAAAAGATGCGTAACTGGTTTAAAAATAACAAACTTGTTGGCTCCTACATTAGTAATTACTATGAAAAGAAAGGTGTATCTGTAAGATCAAAAATTATTGCGATAATTATTCTTTGGATCACTATTGGCATATCCATTCATTTTATTCCGAATATATATATTAGAATAATACTTGCCATGATTTTAGTAGGTGTAACAATTTACTTAATCAGTTTACCTACGCTTAAAGACAAGTAACCGCTTCATATTACATTTTACCTACTTTTGCCATAAATATTGTGAAATATGCTACTTGAAAAAGACATGAAACTTGCTGACGTAATCCATCACGATTACAACCTGATACCTGTAATTAGTCGTTTTGGTATTATGCTTGGGTTTGGTGATGCCAGTATTGAAAATATTTGCGAAAAGAATCAAATTAATACTGATTTCTTTTTAATAATTCTTAATGCATTTCACGATCCACAGTATTTGGATAATAATTATTTACAAAGTTTTTCTGTTAAGCTGCTGATCGATTATCTTAAAAAAACACATGATTACTATTTGCTAAATAAAATCCCTGAAATAGAAGGTTTAATCAGTGAGATGGCATCTGAATCAGAGGTTGACAAAGAATCACATAAATTATTAGAGAAGTTCTTCGAAGAATATAAATACGAACTCATTAAACATATCGAAAAAGAGGAAAATCGTGTATATCCCTACGTTCTGGACCTTGAATCTGCTGTGACTGATAAGACTGTTTCACCAACTTTAATTTCTCGAATCAAAGAATACTCAATTACTTCATTTGAAGATGAGCATGATAATGTTGAGGAAAAGCTCATGGACTTGAAAAACATTATAATTAAATATTTACCTGCATCAAAAAATCAACATAGCCTCTACAAGTTATTGAAAGAATTAACTGTGCTGGAGAAAGATTTAGGTGATCATGCTCGTATTGAGGATCTAGTTCTAGTACCTAAGGTACAAATACTTGAAAAAATTATTACTGATAATTAGCATTTGGGATGAGTAAAACAAAAAAGGTAATAGTCGTTTCAAATGCTTTCCTTCTTTCATCGGGAATTGAAAACTTAACTCTTGAATTAAGGAGCATGTTAGTTGATCATGTGTATAATGGTTCTGAAAAAAATCTGTATGAAAAATTAATTAGTAATAAGCCTGAGTTTATAATAATTGACCCAGAGTCTGTCTCTGAAATATTAATCCCATTGTTACGTAAGCTAAATGAAGAAAAAGACATTAAGGTTATAGGCCTTGTTTCGTCCAATACAAACGATAACATAAATAGCCGGTTTAAATTTACGTTAAACACTCAGGACAATAAATACAAGTTAATTGAGGCCTTACAACAAATTGTTGGCAAAGATGATGATGATAAAACCGACAATGAACAATTAATTAGTAAACGAGAAATTGAGATTTTGCGAAATTTAACTTTGGGACTTACTAACCAGGAGATTGCCGACAAACTTTTTTTAAGTGTGCATACAGTAATGACTCATAGGAAAAAAATCACCAGAAAGCTTGGCATCAAATCTCTTTCGGGGTTAACAGTTTATGCACTGATGAATAACCTTGTTGACATTCGCGAAGTAGAGAGGAGTTAGACCTATCAACAAGAATAATTCAAAAACCATTATGGCAAAATTCCCACAATTGTAACAAACAACAATTTTTCTACTTTTGCACCTCAATTTTTAACCTTGAATGAGTAACATTAAAGAAATAAACAGGCGTCGAACTTTTGCCATTATCAGTCATCCTGATGCGGGGAAGACTACCTTAACAGAAAAGTTACTACTTTTTGGAGGTGCAATTCAAGTAGCTGGTGCGGTAAAATCAAATAAGATAAAAAAAACTGCTACATCCGACTGGATGGAAATTGAACGGCAAAGAGGTATTTCTGTAGCTACTTCTGTAATGGGTTTTGAGTACAAGGGCATCAAAATAAACATCTTAGATACTCCAGGCCACCAGGATTTCCAGGAAGATACTTTCAGGACATTAACAGCAGCCGATAGCGTTGTTGTTGTAATTGATGTAGCAAAAGGTGTAGAGCCTCAAACTGAAAAACTTGTAAAAGTTTGTAGGATGAGAAATATTCCGATAATTGTTTTCATCAATAAAATGGATAGGCCCGGAAAAGATGCGTTTGATCTATTGGATGAGATTGAACAAAAATTACATATTAAAGTTACCCCTTTGAGTTGGCCAATTAATATGGGGCCTGGCTTTAAAGGCGTTTATAATATATTTTCAAAGTCACTTAATCTATTCTCGCCCGGCAAACAGATTATTGAGGAAGGTGTTTCTATTAACGACATATCTGACTCAGATGTTGATGAATATCTTGACGAAGACGCTGACAAACTAAGAGAAGATGTTGAACTTATTGAAGGTGTGTATCCTAAATTTGTTGCAATTGATTATCTTGATGGCAATATTTCACCGGTATTTTTTGGCAGTGCCCTTAACAATTTTGGTGTTAAAGAACTTCTTGACAATTTTATTGAAATAGCTCCTCCTCCAATTGGAAGAGAAAGTGATGAAAGATTAGTTTTGCCTGAAGAGAATCAATTCAGTGGTTTTGTTTTTAAGATACATGCTAATATGGATCCTAATCACCGGGACCGTATTGCTTTTGTCAGAATTGTTTCCGGAACTTTTAAAAGAAATACTTATTATCAGCATGTTCGATTAAACAGGAAACTGAAATTCTCTAGTCCTACGGCATTTATGGCTCAAAAAAAATCTATTGTGGATGAAATGTACCCTGGAGATATTGTTGGACTGCACGATACCGGTAATTTTAAAATAGGTGATACTATTACCGAAGTCGAAAATTTAAATTTTAAAGGTATGCCCAGTTTTTCGCCTGAGCTTTTTAAATATGTTGAAAATGCTAATCCAATGAAAGCAAAACAACTTGCCAAAGGAATCGACCAACTTATGGACGAAGGTGTTGCTCAGTTGTTTACCGGAAAACATACTGGAAGGAAAATTATTGGAACCGTAGGTGCTTTGCAATTTGAAGTAATTCAATATCGATTAGAACATGAATATGGAGCAAAGTGCAGATACGAAAATATTGTACTATACAAAACTGCATGGTTTAAAAGTGGCAATGAAGAGCAATTGAAAGATTTCAGAGCAAGAAAAGCAAATCAAATTGCGCTTGATAAAGAAGGACGGGAGGTATTTTTAGCCGACTCACAATTCTCACTTCAGATGGCGCAACAGAAATATACCGATATTGAATTTTATTTTACTTCTGAGTTTTAGAAACCACAAAGTTTGCTTACTTCACAACCATTTTCTTTGTTATCGAGCTATTTCCAATTTCGACTGTGTAGAAATAAATTCCTGCATCTAAACTACTAACATCAATATCAAAAGTGTGGGTAAGTGAGTTGTTAGTAGCACTTTCCTGATGGACAACCTGACCCAGAATATTACCAATGCTTAGGCTAATCACGCCATTTATTTCGGTTGTCACCAAAATTTCAGTAAAATTTGTTGCCGGATTGGGTGAATTTTGTGAAACTGTTGGATAATGACAAAACTTTTTTTCATCAATACTAATAGGATTACATGGGTTGCCCGTCGACAAACTATAGTCATCAATATACCAATAATTAATATAAGGATTAGAAAACTCGGCAAAAACAAAAGGTATTTCATATTCGTAACCGTTCCCAGATTCATATTCAAAAACATACTGACTCATGCATCCAAAGAATGCACTAAACCAATAAAGACTTAATGCCGTGACATTTTCAACTTCCGTATAAGTGCTTTCAGATGCACAATACCCTAAAGTAAATATATTTGGGTTAATATTACCCTCAGCACCATCAAGGTCTGTATCAATCCATGAGAAAAACAAAGCAGCTCCATCAAAAGAGGAGGCAGCATAAGGACGGTTATATTGAGCTACACCCCCTATATCACCATCAAGAAAAATATTATCATATAAAGGATCTGCAACCCATGTATCGCCCCCATCGTCAGAATAAACATGCCATGTTGCCATAGTACCTTCATTTGGATACCATCCATCTTCAGTACCAAGTGCAATTATACCTGTAATATGTGGATTACCATTATAATCAACAATTATATCTGCATGGTAACCTAAGTTATAATAAATTTCATCCCTGTTAAATCCTGCTCCATATACCTCCTCCATAACTTCATCAGACCAATAATTTTTTATGGACTCTATACCATCAACACCTCCAAGTTGCACATGAATAGGATCGCTCCAACTTACACCGCCATCAATGGTTTTCAAAAGCACGGGATGATAATTTGTATATGGTTGTGGATCACTTTCTGAATCACTTAAAATCATTATATATCCAGTTTGTCCGTCTGGCGCAAATGCAATTTTTTCATCGTTGATTCCGTCTAGTGGAGCAAGAAAATCAAAAATTGTATCCTGATATTGAACCGTCCCATTATCAACCGTAGCGTTGCTAACTAATAATTGTCCATTATAATTATTATCAATAGGCTCAGTCTTTATTCCCACATTCCAGGCAACACCCTGTTGCGTAATCGTAAATGCATTAGTTACATCAAACTCAGCACTATCAATTACGTGATTTACATATGAGAAGTTAGGTGTAGAAGTATTTGTAAGTATATTAACTCCATAACTTAGTCCATTGGTTATACTATTAAAATAAGTATAATATGCATCATCAGGATTGGTATTACCTTCTTCGTTAATAATCCCTCCCTGTGCAAAGGACAAATCTAAATCAGGTACATTAATAACATTATTTATGGACCATGTTGATCCCCCATCTGTTGAAACATCAAAATTCAATGCTGGGATTTCATCAATACCTTTATGAGTAAATACCACGCTATTCAGATTTGGGTCAGCCCAAAGGTAGGTTCGTGAATTTCCTTGAAAACCATTAATATTATTCGATTGCCCAAGAGGTATATAAGTTGTGCTGCTACCTGCTGCTTGTTCTTTTGCGATATCAGGTTTAGTAACTGTTCCAATATTAGATTTGCTTTTGGGTACTTTTTCAGGTGCAGAATGAACAGGAAACTCTGTACTCCTAAGAACATGTTTTTGAGCACTAATTGTACTAGCAAAAATAATTGTAAATGCAATTAACAGTAGCTTTTTCATATTTAATGTTTTTAGGTTATAGCACCAAAGTTACAATAAATAAAAAGGACGAACAACTTAGTGCATAATAAAATAAGACCTAAGAAATCAAATAATGGTTGTCATTTAAATAAAAAAAGGCTGCCAAAACTGACAGCCTTTTTTTAATAATATTAGAATGCTTATTTCACAAGCATTTTCTTTGTTATCGAACTCTTTCCAATTTCAATTGTGTAGAAATAAATCCCTGATTCCAAATTGCTAACATTTACATTAAAAGTGTGTGCAAGTGCGCTGTTATCTACACTCTCCTGATGAACAACCTGTCCAAGAATATTATTAACTCTTAGGTTAATAACACCTGATGTTTCTGTTGTTACCAGAATACTAGTACTATTAACAGCTGGGTTAGGACTATTTTGAGAAACTACAAAGTTAGCCAGTCCTTCATGACTATCAATTCCAACTAACATTGGTATTGTAAAACCTTTAATGTAATAGAAATTCATTTCAGCAGCCGGGTCACCTGGCACAGTGTATTCGGTAAACACAAATGGAATTTCAATGTCCCACGGACCACCATTATCTTCACTAAAGACATATTGAGACATTGAGCCATAAAATGCGCTGAACCAATAGAGGCTTAATGCTGTTACATTTTGAACTCCACCTTCGTAATAAGTATTATCCTCAGAATCATAACCTGTTACAAAAATATTTGGGTTAGTATTGGCTTCAGCACCTTCAAGGTCGGTATCAATCCAGGAAAAGAATAGATAGTGTCCATCCATGGTTGATGCAGCATAAGGACGGTTATACATAACTAAACCTGCTGGTTCGCCTTGAAGCCAAATATTGTCGTACAATGCGTCAGCAGCCCAAGTTGCACCACCATCATCTGAATAAACATGCCATGTGGCCATTGTACCTTCATTTGGATACCAGCCTT
>NYYH01000037.1 GCA_002686705.1 Bacteroidota bacterium | reverse complement strand
CTTAAACTGGAAGTTGCAATTACATCATTAGCTCCCAGCTGGCTTAGGGTTTTACCATTTTTACTAACTAGTGCGTCCCTTACCTCGGCACGTTTCAATACGCCACCTAGTTCAAGTCCTTCCGGAAAGAATGTGGGAAGATCTTTCAGGCTATGAACAGCCATATCAACTTCCTTATTTATCAAAGCGACTTCCAGTTTAAGAAGGAGAGCCCAGTTATTAGCTTATAATCCTGATTTTAAGATTGTTGATATAAGAGGCAACATGAATACACGTTTGCTAAAAATGGATAACGGACATTGTGATGCTATGATCATGGCAGCAACAGGATTGCAACGTTTGGGATTAGATGATAGAATCACTGAGATAATCGATCCCGAAATTATGGTGCCTGCAGTTAGTCAGGGAGCCATTGGCATTGAAATTCGTGAAAATGATGAAGTTATTCAAACTATAATTAATGGTATTAACTATGAAGAAACTATGTTGGTTACCACAGCCGAAAGAGCTTTCCTGAGATCGATGGAAGGAGGATGCCAAATACCTATTGGCTGCTATTCTGTGATATCAGACAACAAATTTAGTTTTACTGGCCTTGTTGCTGATTTAAAAGGAGAAATATCTATTAGAGTAAGCTCTACCGGAGAATTGGAAAATGCAAAAGAAATTGCATTGGATGTTTCTAAACAAATGGTTGCAAAAGGAGCCACAGAAATATTAGAAGAAATTAGAAATAATCCGAACTAATAATAAGTTTGATTTAAGGTTTTAACAGTTTTAATTTTGGTAAAATAAACAGTTAATTTGTGAAGCTTATTTTCATAGAGATATTGAATGTCGAAATCATATAATTCGCAGATTTTTTTCACCAATGACAAACCCAAGCCAATTGATTCACTGGTGTTTTGTGATCGCACAAATCGGTTAAACATTTGGTCGGATGGGATGTTAAGTTCTGGACCCGTATTGCTGATTTCTAGAGAATTACTACCAAGATCAATTAGCAATCTTCCATCATCAAAGTTATGTCGGATCGCATTTTTGATAAGATTAATAATGAGAATATCTGCCAGTACTGTATTAACATTTAACTCAACATTGTTATCTAATTTGCTTTCTAGAGAAATATTCCTTGCTTCTATTACCTCCTTGAAGTTTTCTAAGTGGTAATCTATCCTTTCCTTTAAATGCACCTTCGACAATTCCGGGTATTGATTATTCTCAATTCGGGTGAGTAGTATCAGAACTTTATTGATATTAGATAGGCGGTTAACAGCTTCATTTAACGAACTAATCAGTGCAACCTGATCCTCTTTATACCCGGGATACTGCAATAGTAATTCGATTTTGGCCCGCATTATAGAAAGAGGTGTCTGGATTTCATGAGATGCGTTCTCTGTGAATTCTTTAAGGCTCAGATAATCTTTGTGAATTCTATCAGTAAGCGTTTCAAATACTTCGTTTAACATTTGGAATTCTTCAACTTCAGAAATTTGCAGGTTTAGGTTTGGATCATCTCTTAAGTTATATTTTTGAACTTTATTGACCGCAAAAAAGAAATCGTCCCAAATCTTTCGGAAAAAATAGCGGTTAAGGAAGAACATAGATAAAATAAAAGCTACCAACATGAGAGTCATGGTGATAACAATTTGTTCTATTAGGTTTTCTGCCTCCAACATTGACCGGTATATAGAAACTTTAAAGTTGTTTTCTCCAATTATAGTATGAAACCTTAATTGTCTATATGGAACAAATAGTTTCTCTCTTTGATCATACAAAACCGTATCCTTAAACATTTCATCTATATGGGATCTTGAATCCATCCTTTTTATGTTTATTTTATTTTCGGTAATGAGGAAAACATCATCTAACTTTAAGAAGCTATTCAGTTCATTTATAACATTATGTTTTTGATTAACCAGTTCACGATCAACCTGCGTTATTATCATCGACTGAATGATTTTATAGAAAGCTATTCCACCTAAAAAAAATATAAATAAGGCTACTGTTACAATAATCAGGCTGGTTTTATTGAGTAGTTTCATCTGTTATAATGTATTGAATTTATATCCTACGCCATATACATTTTGTAGATAATCGTCGGCACCCTTATCTAATAATTTTTTTCGCAGATTTTTTATATGGGTATAAATGAAATCAAAAGAATTCAATGAATCAGCATAATCACCCCAAACATTTTCTCCTATAGATTCTTTAGTTAAAACTCTATTTTTATTAGAAATAAAAAAGATAAGCATATCGAACTCTTTTTTGGTCAAATTTACTAGCTCATCATGAACAAATACCTGAATTGAATCAATATCAATTCGTATTTCATTAAAAATAATTTCATTGCTTCCGCTAAAGCTAATTCTTCGGATAACCGATTTGATTCGTGCATTTAACTCGGACAAATTGAAAGGCTTTACCAAATAATCGTCTGCACCTATATCGAGTCCTGTAATACGATCAACCAAGGAGTTACGGGCAGAAATAATGATGATTCCTGAAGTAGATTGATTTTCCTTTAATTCACGGATAATATTTAAGCCATTACCATCAGGAAGGTTTATATCAACTATAACGCAATCATAATCGTAGGCGTTGATTTTAGCAGATGCACTGCTATAGTCGAAGGCCAATTCGTAAAGGTATCCCTCATCGCTAAGGTAATGCCCGATAGATTCGGCCAAGGCCATCTCATCTTCTATGATCAATATCTTCATTTACAGGAAATCCACTATTTGATGCTGGACAAATCTACAAAAATATACTTCTTAATTATAGTAATTCATCACTAAAACCAACATCTTTAATGTTGATCTTGGCAGAAGTAAAAAATAGTTTCTTTACTTATATTTGGTTGGAAATACTTCGTTGTTTTACAAAGTAGTTGTGCTCACTATTTAACTAGTTTCGCCTCTTCCATAATTACTGCGTAAGAATAGCCAGCTCCAAAATCCTTATTTAATTCAATGATACCTTCATAAGTTACCACAGTACCTGGGTTAACAGTATCTAATGTAGTAACTGTTAAATCAAAATCTCCATTATGTTCAGTTCCATCTTGAAGATGAACCCAGTATTTGTTCAAGATAAGCTCACCACTAATTTTAGTGACTTCTCCTCTAATTTTTACTCGTTTGCCAGCATAATTTTCTCTATTGGCATATAGTTCAGCGATGGTAATACCACCATNNGCTTTTTCAACTTCAATCTTATTCTTTACAATTTTAGGTTTTTGCGGTTGTTGTAGTTGTTGTTGCATTTGATTAGTGCCAGCTACAACATTTGGGTTTGTGCTTGCATCCGCTATAAAATAAATTGATGGAAATGTACGATCAAGTTCCCTACTATGGAAGTCTTTCATTTCAGCACCTTTATCAAAATATAAGGTTTGCCCAGCTTTAACAGGCATTTTCGAAATAGCAATCCAATATTCAACGGATCCTTCTTTCACTAAACAATAAGTATAGCTTGAAACTTGAATAATCTCTTGTATAATACCACTATTTTCAAAACTAGATGTTATTGTAGTCGTGGATTGTTGTGCTGGTTCTTCGCAAGAAGTTATCGTAATTAATATTACAACTGATAAAATTGTTAAAATTGATTTCATTTTTCTAGTATATTATGTTATTAATTTATTTAAAAATATGACCGGTAAAGATATACAAATACCCTATAAGTATTTATAAAATTATCCACTAACATTTGCTGGCTATAATACAGTAATTCAATACGTTATAAATAAATATCAAAAAATTTAAATATATAGCTTCACATAAGGCAAATTATTTAGGATTATCAGGGATATTTCGTGATGGTTAGCGTAAAAATATTAATTAACGAATTGAATTTGACGAGTGATTATTAAGAATTTTGAAATATATTTTATAAGAATCTAAATTTATATCGAATTGGGATGCATGATAATAGAGTTTGACGTTCTAATTTTTTTTGTAGTATCTCTGTAATACAATTGCGATATGAGATTTTTGTTTATGTGTAAGAAATATTTATAATTTGTAAAAGCCTGAAAATAAATGCGTACCTTTGCCAGCTTTAGCAATAGGCTAATATGCTAGTTGCGGTGGTTCTGTCAAATTTTCTTCAGAATTAAGCAAACTAACATGTTTAGAAAAATTAACAATTTAAATGTAGAGATTATGAATATTTATGTAGGAAATCTTAATTTCAAGGTGAGTGAAAGTGAATTAGAAAGTTTATTTGGTGAGTTTGGAACCGTAGAATCAGTTAAAATTATCACTGATAAATTTAGCGGTAGAAGTAAAGGCTTTGGATTTATAACTATGGAAAACGATGAAGAAGCAACCAAGGCAATGAAAGAACTAGATGGTACTTCTTTTCAAGAAAGAGAAATAGTTGTAAATGAGGCAAAACCAAAAAGACAGTTTTAATACTTATTTGAATACTTTATTATGACAAAGGGAAAAGTAAAATGGTACAATGATGTAAAAGGTTTTGGCTTTATTGAATCGGAAACTGGTGAAGATATATTTGTTCACCGAACAAGTTTAGAGAGTCCGTATAGCGGACTTCAGACTGATGAGGAAGTTACTTTCGAGATCAAGCAAGGTGAAAAGGGGTTAGTTGCCATTAACGTGAAATCTGCAAATTAAAATCCCTTAATCTTAATTCAGGTACTATTAGTGGCTTCACATTACGATTTCATTTGTGATAAAGTAGGAGTAGGTATTTGTACTATGTACAATTAAAGGCTTTCGATAATTAAACAGGAATAGCCGGTATGTAGTCAACTGTATGAGTTGACAATATTGATAGAGATGGATGGCACGTTTTATTACGACAATAATTAAAAAAGTAAATATTAAGTAAAGTTCGAAAAATTTATGGGTAGATCACAAGAAACCTTCAACAAAAAAGAAGTACGAAACAAAAAGGAGAAAAAACGCCAAGAAAAAGAGAAAAAGAAACTGGCAAGGAAAGAAAGTGAGAAAAAAAGTGGTCTTGACGACATGATTGCTTATGTAGATGAAAATGGAATGATTTCTTCCGCACCTCCTGATCCCACAAAAAAGAAAGATATCAAATTAGAAGATATTGCGATAGGAGTCCCTAATCGTGATTCGATTGAAGATGAAGACCCCATAAGAAAAGGAATAGTGACATTTTATAATGATTCAAAAGGTTTTGGGTTTATTAGGGACCTGGAAACTCAGGAAAGTGTTTTTGTACATGCTAACAATTTGCTAGAAGAAATAAGTGAAGATAATGTTGTAAGCTTTGAAAAAGAGATGGGTCCAAAGGGCCCTGCAGCGACACAAGTTAAGCTATTTAAGTAGTTCAATCCTAGAACGATTTTAGTATCCTGATACCATTTCACACAACTATTTTAATTTAAGGCTAAGGTAATTTCTAAAGTATTTATATTAGCTTATTCATGTATTAATACTCATATCAAACAAACTAGTATTTATCCACAAATCTGTAATGGCATTGAATATGTAGATTCCAATGGACAGAGATAAGCAATGCCAAATCATATTAGTTAAGATAAATTATTCCTCATTTTTGCAACTTGATCAACTTATAGTTGTCCTTTAAACTACATTAAATTTAAACGTACATTTACAAAAGTGCACGTATTTATAAACTAAATCTGAAACAATGAAAATTAAAATTGCATTTTTAGCTGTAACTACCTTACTATTTGCTTTTAGTATTAAAGCTCAGGTACAAAAGGAAATTACTGTTAGTTCATTTAACGAAGTAAAATTTGAAGGATCTGCCCAATGGATATTAATACCTGCTCATGAAGAAAAGGTTGTGATTGAAAGTAAAAGTAAAGATATATTTGAGAAAATAAAGGTTGTTCAAAGTGGAGATTTGCTGACTATTAGTACTACTGAAAAAGACAAAAGTATAACTAAACTTTTCAAATCTGTTATTATAAATGTTTATTTCAAATCAATAGAATCTGTGTCATTGTCTGGTGTTGGATCAGTTAAAGCAAATGAAATATTTAAAGCAGAAAAGTTTGCTGCCACATTACGAGGGACTGGTAGTATGGATTTAAATATTAAGTGTTCAGATTTCGCCGGAAATATGTTTGGCACCGGTGTTCTAACCACCGTAGGTTATGCTGATAAAGCTGTTGTAAGAGTTGAAGGTGTGGGAACATTTGAGGGCTATGGATTTGTTACAACTGATATGGACATAACAGTTTCTGGTGTTGGAGCAGCAAAAGTTTATACAACTGGTAACTTGATGGCAACATTAAATGGTGTTGGTTCAATCAAATATATGGGTGATCCGAAAACAAAAAATCTGGACACAAATGGACTTGGATCAATTAAACAAAAGAATGACTAAGTTTTGTTATTAATCTACAGAGTAATCTTATAAGACTCTATTTCTAAAAATTGATATGTGCTTAAGAAAATAGAAATAAAGTAGTCTATGTAAATTCGGTATTATCTCATAGAGAATCCATAATTGAAAGTCTTGTAGTTTTCTACAAGACTTTTTTTAATTGAACATAATAATCCTTTTACTTTCTTTTGTAATGTAAGTAAGAGTAATCTACTTAAGCCTAATAATATATGATACAAATCATAAACTAAGCAGAGCATGAAAGCCCATGAAAACACAAAAAATACATAAGTAGCAGTAAATAAGGATAATAGAGAAAATTAGTTTATGTAGAAGAATTATAAATTATGATGTGGCTCATAAAAAAGTAATTTTTAATTTAATTAAGTAGTACTTTTATCCGCGAAATTTAGTAGTAATTTTTATTAAGTATTATCTAATGAAAATCTCAATTATTGTTATGGCGATGCTTGCTTTTTTTTATTGTAAGGCAGACCAAGGTCAGGATATATTTAACAAAGCATGTGCACCTTGTCATACAATTGGTAAAGGTAGATTAGTAGGGCCTGACTTGAAAAATATAAGTGAAAAGCGAACGCAGGTTTGGCTGATTGATTTTATTCAATCTTCGCAATCGATTATCAAAAGTGGTGATGCTGATGCAGTTGCTATATATAAGGAGTACAATAGTTTGTTGATGCCCGATCAACCTTTGGATACCGAACAAGTAAAAGCTCTTCTGAATTATATTAATAATGCAGGTTCTGGAATTGCCGAAACTGAGGGTCAGGAGCAACCAACGGATTTGTTAGAGAATGCTTCTGAAGAAAATGTTGCCGAAGGACTTTTGCTTTTTACCGGTAAAAATAGATTTACCAACGGAGGATCTGCATGCATTACCTGCCATACTGTAAAAGACGACAGGATATTTAGTAGTGGCACTTTAGCGAAAGATCTAACAAATACTTACAATTTAATGGGGAGTGCAGGGGTCTCTGCAATAGTTAAAAATCCTCCATTTCCAGCCATGAGGGAAGCATATATAAACGCACCTTTAACGGAAAATGAAGTCCTTAACCTTACAGCATACTTACGCTCCGTTGATGAAAACAGCATCTATCAACATCCGGTAGATTTTGGTTTCACATTCGTCATTTTTGGCTTAATAGTATTTGTATTACTTCAGATAACTATCAGCATACTTTATTTTAATCGAAAGAAGGAAAGTGTAAACTACAAAATTTTCCAAAGGCAAACCGCAGTGATTAATTAAGAAAAAACATTTATTAAAATGAGTTGGATCAAAGATCTCATTTCTCCCAAAACAAGAAAATGGGAGGAACTATACAGAAACAGGTGGCAACACGACAAAGTAGTACGAAGCACTCATGGTGTTAACTGTACCGGTGGATGCAGCTGGAATATTCATGTAAAAGATGGTATTGTAGTTTGGGAAACTCAGGCTATGGATTATCCTTTACTTGAGAAATCGTTACCACCTTACGAACCCAGAGGTTGCCAGCGTGGCATTTCTTTTTCATGGTATTTATACAGTCCAATTCGCGTTAAGTATCCCATGATCCGTGGTGCTTTGGTAGATATATTTAATGAGGAAAAGGCCAAAACAGGAGATTCCTTAAAAGCATGGGAAAATATTCAAAATAATCCAAAAACCCGTAGAAGATACCAAATAGCAAGAGGAAAAGGTGGTTTTAGAAGAGCGACCTGGGACGAAGCAAAAGAGATTATTGCTGCATCAAATATTTATACGGTTAAGAAATATGGACCAGATCGCATTACCGGTTTCTCTCCAATACCCGCCATGTCTATGCTAAGTTATGCCGCAGGTTCTCGTTTCCTTCAATTAATGGGTGGTGTTAACCTTAGTTTCTATGATTGGTATTGTGACTTACCTAATTCGTTCCCTGAAATTTGGGGAGAACAAACGGACGTTGCAGAAAGTGCCGACTGGTACAATTCGAAATTTATTGCCTGCATGGGTGCAAACCTAGGCATGACGCGTACCCCAGATGTTCATTTCTTTTCGGAGTCGCGACATAACGGTACTAAAACAGTTGTCTTTGCCCCCGACTTTAACATGGTAGCAAAGTATGCTGATAAGTGGATACCTGTTCATGCAGGACAGGATGGCGCTTTTTGGATGGCTGTTACACACGTTATACTTAAGGAGTATCATTATGAAAAACAAACTCCTTATTTTATTGATTATACTAAGAAATACACTGACAGCCCATTTCTTGTTGAAATAAACGAAGAAGATGGCAAACTGGTACCCGGTAGGATGCTTAGAGCTAATACAGTTGATAAATATAAGAATATTGAAAAAGGAGATTGGAAATTCTTAAATATAGACTCCGAAACTGGTGACTTTATCTGTCCGGGTGGAAGTTCCGGACACCGTTGGGATGGAAAAGATGGTAATTGGAACATGAAATTTGAAGATGCCGAAACAGGTCAGAAATATGATCCAGTACTATCACTGCTTGAAAATAATGATGATGTACTACAGGTAGAATTTATTGAGTATGGAAAAAGTAATTCTGCGCTAAGAGGTGTGCCTGTAAAGCATGTTGAAACTAAAAATGGTAAAGTATCTGTTACTACTGTTTACGACCTTATTATGGCTCAATATGGTATAGATCGTGGACTCGGCGGAGAATACCCAACAACATATGATGATAAAAATGCAGCTTATACGCCAGCGTGGCAAGAAATTTTAACAGGAATAGGTCCTAAAACTGTAATGCAATTTGCCCGTGAATGGGCTAGAACAGCAGAGACTACTCATGGCAAATGCAGCATTATAATAGGTGCTGGTATCAACCACTGGTATCATAATAATCTTATTTATCGTGCTGGAACGATGGCCCTGATGTTAACAGGATGTATTGGCGTTAATGGTGGTGGGATGAACCATTATGTTGGTCAGGAAAAGCTTGCACCGTCTGATTCCTGGGGAGCAATCATGTCAGGAAAAGACTGGCAAAACGGTGTTCGTTTGCAGCAAACTCCAATATGGCATTATATTAATTCAAATCAGTGGCGTTATGATGGTAATCAGGCCGACTATAATACTGTTCCCAAGAATGAGCTTTCTTCAATGCACTCTGCAGATATGATTGTTAAATCAGTAAAAAATGGCTGGATGCCTTTTTATCCTCAGTATAATAAAAGCAATTTAGATATTGTTACAGATGCGGAAAATGCAGGAGCAAAAACGGATGATGAAATTAAAAATTACGTAGTTAATCAGCTAAAGAATAAAAAGCTGGAATATGCTGTTACTCAGCCTGATGAAGAAGAAAACTTTCCTCGTGTTTGGTACGTTTGGAGGGGTAATGCTATTGCTGGAAGTGCTAAGGGCCACGAGTTTTTCTTGAAGCATTATCTAGGTACACATAACAACTCCATTGCTGATGAGGTAGCCGATCAATTTGTAAAAGACATTCAATTCAAAAGTGAAAATCCAGAAGGAAAAATGGACTTGATTGTCAATCTCAATTTTAGGATGGATACTTCTGCTTTGTATTCTGATATTATTTTACCGGCAGCATCCTGGTACGAGAAAACAGACCTTAACAGTACTGACATGCACTCATTTATACACCCTCTTTCAAAAGCCATTGCACCTGTATGGGAATCAAAAAGTGATTGGATGATCTTCCGTGAGATAGCAAAAGAAACAAGTGAATTAGCTAAGAAACATTTTTCGACTCCTGTTAGGGATTTAGTGAACTTACCGATTGCACATGATAGTGCTGGTGAAATATCACAAAGCGAAATTAAAGATTGGAGTAAAGGCGAATGTGAACCTATTCCTGGCAAAACAATGCATAATATGGTGGTTGTCGATCGTGACTACACTAAAATTTATGATAAGTTCATCAGCCTTGGACCAAACGTTAAAAATGGACTTGGTGCACACGGTAATGGATACCAATGTGCAGATTTTTATGAAGACATGCTTAAGGATGCTGGTCACTTACAAGAAGTAGATGGAGTAAAATATCCTTCATTATATGAAGATGAAGAGGCAGCAAATGCAGTTCTTCACCTGTCAAGCCTTACAAATGGGGTACTCAGCCAACGGGCATATGAAGGAGCTGAGAAAAGAACCGGCTTGTCATTGACAGATATTAGTGAAGGGAGTCAGGATGTGCTTATAAACTACAAAGACCTGCAGGCAAAACCACACAGATATAACCAATCACCCGTATGGTCCGGGTTAATGAATAATGGTCGTGCATACTCTGCCTATACTTATAATATAGAACGTCTTGTACCATGGCGCACACTTACTGGACGTCAACACTTCTATCTTGATCATGAAGGTTATATCAAGTTTGGTGAACATTTGCCTACTTATAAGCCATCACCAAGACCAGAAGCTTATGGTGAGTTAAGAAAAACCGTGGCGACAGGAAGAGCTAAAATGCTCAACGTACTGACTCCGCACGGAAAATGGCACATTCATTCTACTTATGGGGATACTCTTAGAATGCTTACGCTATCCAGAGGCATGGAACCATGTTGGTTAAGTGTTGAAGATGCTGAAGAGTTAGGCATTAAAGATAACGACTGGGTAGAAGTGTTCAATGATAATGGGGTATATTCTACAAGAGCTTGTGTGAGCGTCAGGATTCCCAAAGGGATATGTTTTGTATACCATGCTGTTGAGCGTACTTATTCCACTCCAAAATCTCAAGTGAGAGGTGGGAAACGCTCTGGCAATAACAATAGTTTTACTCGAGTACACCTTAAACCAAACCTAATGGTAGGTGGATATGGACAATTTACGTATCACTTTAATTATTGGGGCCCAGTTGGAGTAAACCGTGACACTTTTGTACTCGTTCAAAAAATGGATAAAGTAGAATTTTAAAACAGAATTATACCATGGATATAAGATCGCAAATAGCAATGGTTTTTCACCTCGACAAATGTATCGGGTGTCATACCTGTTCCATTGCCTGTAAAAACATCTGGACTGATCGTAAAGGTGCAGAATATATGTGGTGGAACAATGTTGAAACCAAACCAGGAACCGGATATCCCAGCAAATGGGAAGACCAGGAAATTTACAAAGGTGGATGGGTAAAAAAAGGAAATTCTGTATTACTCAAAGGTGCCGGAAAAGTTAAAGGGATCAAGAGTTTATTTCACAACCCTAATATGCCGGTTATCGATGATTATTACGAACCCTGGACCTACCAGTATGAAAATTTATTTGAAGCAGAAGAAGGTGATGATCAGCCTATTGCGAGGTCCATTTCACTTATCACGGGTGAAAAAATCACACCAAAATCAGGACCAAACTGGGATGACGATCTTGCTGGTTCAGAGGACTATGCTAAAAATGATGTTAATTTTAATAATGTCTCCCCTGCTGATCAGGAAGCTATGTTTCAGTTGGAGCGAATGACAATGCATTATTTACCAAGAATATGTAATCATTGTCTTAATCCGGCTTGTGTTGCAGCATGTCCTTCCGGTGCTATTTACAAAAGAGGTGAAGATGGCATAGTGCTTATCAACCAGAAAAAATGCCGTGCGTGGAGAATGTGTGTAACTGCATGTCCCTATAAGAAAAGTTATTACAACTGGAGTACTGATAAATCTGAGAAATGTGTTCTTTGCTATCCACGGCTTGAAGTTGGTGAAGCACCAGCTTGCTTTCATTCATGCGTTGGACGTATAAGGTATATTGGAGTTATGCTTTATGATGCTGATAAAATTAAAGACGTTGCTTCCTGTGATGAAGATATGCTAGTAGACAACCATCTGGGAATTTATGTTGATCCAAATGATCCAAAAATAATAGTTGCAGCCAGAAAAAATGGTATTGCTGAGTCAACCATTGAAACAGCGCAGAAATCACCCGTATACAAATTTGTTAAGGAGTGGGGGTTAGCACTACCATTGCATCCTGAGTTTAGGACCCTGCCAAACTTATTTTATGTACCACCATTGCTTCCAACAATGGCATATGTAGATGAGGATGGCACTTATGAAACTACAACTGACTCATTTTGGGGTGCAATTGAGAAATCACGATTGCCAATGAGTTATCTGGCCAGCTTATTTAGTGCCGGTAATGAAGAAGTTATTGTAACTGTACTCAAAAAACTAATGGCTGTTCGTTTGCATCGCAGAGCAGAAACAGTTGGCGATCTGCCTGAGGAAGAATCAAAAGTGGCGATGAAAGATGTTATAATGAATAAGGAAACAGCAGACGCCATCTTCAGGTTAACATCATTACCATTATTCGACCAACGGTTTGTTATTCCACCTGCTCACCGAGAAGAAGCAATCGAAATGCTTGAAAGTACAGCTGATGTGAAGGGTAACACCGGGTTTGGTTTTATGGAACCACTTGAAAGGGGATTATAATAGTTGAAATTTTATATAAAATGTAATGATGGGTTACGCCAGTTAATAAAAACATAAATGAACAAATTAAATCATTATAAGCAATTTGCTGATCTCTTTAGATATCCTGATAATATGTTACTGCCAAAGACTAAAGCCGTATATGAAAGTGTACAAAAGCAGATGCCTGATTATGCAGATAAAATAAACGATTTCGTTACTGCCATTGAAGCACTTACTGTAAAAGAACAGCAGGAATATTTTTTGAAAACTTTCGACGTTCAGGCTATATGTTATCTTGACCTTGGATATGTGATGTTCGGTGAGGATTATAAAAGGGCACAACTACTTGTTAATCTGCAAAATGAACATAAAGTTGCAGGCGTAGATTGTGGCAATGAATTAGCTGACCATTTACCAAACGTACTTACTTTATTGGCACAAACCTCTAGTAACAGTTTTGCAGAGGAACTGGGTTTCATCATCACAATTCCAGCTGTTAGATTTATGCTCACCAAGTTTAAAAATATTGATAATTATTATAAAGGTCTCTTAGAAGTATTATTAGATATTCTTCAGCATGATTTCCAGGGAGACGGTCTAAAAGAATTCGCTTTTTCAGAAGAATCCTTCTCAGGTAAAAATGAGTTTCTTATACCTTCTCCAAAAATGTCTATCTGTGATTCAAATTGTAAACAAAAAAGATTTTAATTATGAGTAACTATTTCTTCTTTATCGGGTTGCCTTACGTGGCAATAGTTATCATGCTGGTTGGTTCCATTTTCAGATATACGAATTTTGGATTTAAGGTGTCTTCGTTATCATCTCAGTTTCTGGAAAGCAGAGAATTATTTTACGGTAGCCGACCTTTTCATTGGGGAATACTATTCCTCTTTTTCGGTCATCTGGTAGCTTTTATATTCCCAAGAAGTGTATTATTATGGGACAGTATGCCTGTAAGGCTGATCATCTTAGAAGTAGTATCCTTTGGATTTGGTCTGTTAACACTGTTTGGATTAATTATGCTAATTGTCCGCAGATTAAAACATCGCAGGGTATTAGTGGTAACAAGTAAGATGGATGCTTTTGTTTATTTGATTTTGTTAACCCAGGTTATTTCAGGATTATGGGTAGCTTATTTTGCAAGATGGGGATCCGCATGGTTTGCTGCAGTATTGACACCTTACCTGAGATCCTTAATTTATTTTAATCCAGATATCTCTGCTGTAATAACCCTACCACTGGCGATCAAAATCCATATTGTATCTGCTTTTATATTGATAGGGATGATTCCTTTTACTCGTTTTATGCATTTTCTGGTGTATCCGTTTCAATATTTCATTAGAAGCTACCAGTATGTGATTTGGTATTGGGATCGCAAAAAAATCAGAACATCCAGAAAACTAGTGAATGGTGTTCGCTCTAAGAATAATTAATTGGTTACCAGTTCCAGTAATCATGAAAATAGAATATATATTGATAATAAATAAATAATAAAACATTATGACTCACAAAACTCCTTCATTATTGGATTTTAGTAATCCTAGTATCAGGACATTACATCTTACCTGGATTGCATTCTTTCTAACCTTCGTTGTATGGTTTAACATGGCAGGTGTTCTTTCAAGAATGATTGAACAGTTCGACTGGCTATCCAAATCGAATGTTAAAGCATTATTGGTAACTAATGTTGCGTTAACGATTCCTGCACGCATAATTGTAGGTGGATTAATTGATAAATATGGCCCAAGAAGAATATTTGCTGGCTTGATGGTAATTATGGTTATTCCGGGTTTAACATTTGCTTTTGGTAACAATTTTACGCAGTTGGTATTATCCAGATTAGCACTTGGTGCTATAGGTGCAGGTTTTGTAATAGGTATTAAAATGACTGCCAACTGGTTTACTCCTAAATACATTGGCCGTGCTGAAGGTTTTTATGCTGGTTGGGGGAACTTTGGGTCAGCAGCAGCAGCAGCAGCAGTTCCATTTGTAGCTATGTATATGTTGGGTGGCGATTGGCGTTGGTCGTTAGCAATAACCAGTATAGTTACTGCAGTATATGGTATTTTTTATTTCTTTGTAGTAAAAGATCATCCTGAAGGATATGTGCCTCCGGCAAAAAAGAGTACAGGAGGAGCTATGCCAGTATCTTCATATTTCGATTTAGGACAATACATAGTTTGGGAATTACCCCTATATGGTGCACTCGGTTTAGTTGTATTTGTATTGCATAAACAAATGATTAGTGGTATTCATATGATTAGTATGACACAGGTTTGGATCGCATGGATTATACTTGCTGCGGTTTACCTGGGAGATGTTGCAAGAATTGTAAAATTCAATTTACCAAGACTTAAAGCTGGTGTCCCAGAAGAAGAGAAGTTTCCTTTTGGAAGTATTGGTGCATTGAATTCAACCTATTTTGCAAATTTTGGAGCCGAACTTGCTATCGTATCCATGCTTCCCATGTTTTTTTACGAAGTGTTTAGCAATTTACTTTATGAAGATGGCACCCAAATAATGACCTTAACTATGGCTGGTGCTGTGGCAGGGTCATTTGCTTTTATGAATTTAGTGGCACGTCCTTTAGGAGGTCTACTTTCAGATAAAATGGGAAGTCGAAAAACAACCATGTTACTTTATATGACTGGTATTACAGTGGGCTTTTTCTTAATGGCAATTATCTCAAAATATGGACCTGTTGGCATTGATGGGGAATCTACACTAATACCACAATATAATACTATCACATGGCTAATTGTTTCTGTTGTCATCACAATGTTCGCTTCATTCTTTGTTCAAGGAGCAGAAGGTGCAACATTTGCTATGATTCCATCAATTAAGAAGGAAATGACCGGTAGAATTGCTGGAATGGCAGGGGCATTTGGTAATGTTGGAGCTGTAACATATTTGTTCTTATACAATTATATGGATGATAAAATCTTCTTATTTATGCTTTCAGCAGGTGCATTTATTAGCCTTGTATATTGTTTCTTTATGCTTAAAGAATCTAAAGATGCCTTTGTTGATAGTTTTTAATGGTGATTTACAATAGATAAAATTCAATAAACAGAGATAAGAAACTAACTTTAAAATAATAACTATGTCTAAAATTAATCTCAGTACCTGGAATGTAGAAGATGATAGCTTCTGGAACAGTACAGGAAAGAAAATTGCTACTAAAAACCTTTGGATTTCAATTCCTGCACTACTACTGGCTTTTTGTGTGTGGATTATGTGGAGTATTATTGCCACAAAACTTAAAGCTTTTGGTTTCAACTTTGGTATGATAACGGCGGATATGAATCCTGCCCAAATAACTGAAAAACTTAAAGAAATTAATAGTCTTTACTATACTTTACCTGCCATTGCAGGGCTTGCAGGTGCAACACTGCGTATTCCAAATTCCTTTTTAATCGCTATAGGTGGTGGTAGAAATGTAATCTTCTTTACTACATTACTTCTTCTAATCCCGGCTATTGGTGTAGGTTTTGCTTTACAGGATGTGAATACATCTTACATGACTTTTGCTGTTTATGCGGCCTTGTCAGGGTTTGGTGGTGGAAACTTTTCCTCATCCATGAGTAACATTAGTTTTTTCTTTCCCAAACGCATGCAAGGAACATCACTGGGCCTCAATGCCGGTATCGGAAATCTGGGTGTTGGTGTAATGCAAAAGACTATTCCATGGATTATTGGATTTTCACTTTTTGGAGCTGTTGGAGCTGATGGTGGAGAAGTTTTTGGAACTGCTTTGGCAGGACTTCAAAACGCTGGCTGGGTATGGGTGCCAGTACTAACTATTTCTACTGTTGCTGCATTCATAGGCATGAACAACGTCATTACAGGAACACCAAAATTACCATCAACATTACAAGGTGTTGGCAAAACTATATATATGGTTGTGTTAGGCCTGATTGCAGCCTTTGTTGGCGCTTATTTATTAATAGGTTTACATGTCAATATGTGGATTGTACTACCTGTGGTAGTGATACTTACTTTAGTATTAATGAAGTTTGCCACTCCTGGTGATATTAAAACTAACCTAAATAAGCAGTTTGCCATTTTCAGCAATAAACATACATGGGTAATGACGATTATTTACACAATGACCTTCGGTTCGTTTATTGGCTTTTCGGCTGCCTTTCCTAAGTTAAGCCAGGATATATTCGTTTATACCAATGTAAATGATCCATCATTTGTTAACCCAAATGCACCTGACTTTTTAATGTGGGTATTCTTGGGTCCGGTTATCGGAGCATTAATACGTCCAGTAGGTGGATGGCTAAGTGATAAGATAAATAGTGGAGCTAAGGTTACTGCTATTAGTACATTCGCTCAAATACTGGCTACTTTAGCGGTTGCTTATTTTGTTATTCAAGCTCGTAATAGCGCAACTCCAGAAGCATATTGGTGGCCATTCTTTGCTAGTTTTATGGTACTTTTCTTAACTACAGGTATTGGAAACGGATCAACATTCCGTAGTATTCCTTACATATTTAATAAAGAGCAGGCAGGTCCGGTGTTAGGTTGGACTGCTGCAATTGCTGCCTATGGTGCATTTATTATTCCTAAAGTTTTCGGACAGCAAATAAAAAGTGGCACACCGGAATACGCTTTATATGGTTTCGCAATTTATTATTTGGTTTGTTTGATCCTTAATTGGTGGTACTATCAGGGACCAAAAGCTGAAGTGAAAAACCCTTAGATTATGGATTGTAGGAATTGTCCAAATACAGAGTGTTTCATTAACAAATACTGTCTTCCAGATTGGTTGGATTATACGCAGCATACTAAAATTAGTAAGCATATATCAGCAGCAAAATCAATATTTACTGAGGGAGATCTTGTTAGAGGGATTTATGTAATGTGTTCTGGTAAGGCGAAAGTACTTTTTAAAACTAGTGAAGGTAAAGAGTATATTATTAGAATTGCTGGTAAGGGACAGCTGCTTGGACATCGGGGGTTAAGCGAAATGATGGTTTATCCAATTTCTGCAGCTACAATAACTGAATCTGAAATAGCTTTTATATCAAATGAAAACTTCTTTAAATTAATCAGAGCAAATAAAGATCTTGCATTTTATATGATGATGTTTTTTGCTGATGAACTGCTCAGGTCTGAACAGAAGAATATGACAAATGTATTACAATCCTCTAATGAGAAAGTGGCTGCTGCTCTTATAAGAGTGATAAATACTTTTGGTTATAAAAGTAAAAAAACAAATAAAATTGATTTGAGTATGAGTTTGCAAGATTTAGCGAATTTTTCAATGATTACTTACGAATCTTTGACAAAAGTTTTGGATACGTTTTGTAAGGAAGAGATCATCATGAGAACAGATAATGATATAAGTGTATTAAATGAATCAGCATTAAGAAGTCTTACCCGAATGGAGTCGTAATAACAGATCTATTAGAGATTCTTTTATTGGATTCCAAATTTTAGAATGATGAAAAGAAAGTGCGAAAGTTGTAACCATTATAACTGTTTTATAAATAAGTATTGCTCTAATGAGTGGAAACCACTTATTACTCATTACAAAACTTCAACAGATTATCCAGTTGGTGCCACTATCTTTAGTGAAGGTGATCCTGTATTAGGTATCTATCAAATTTATTCGGGAAAAATTAAGGTAGTTACATCCTTTAATGGTGATAAGGAGCGTATTGTTCGACTTGCAGCTGCTGAACAAATGTTAGGTCATCGGGGTTTGGGGGGCAATTTGATTTATCTGGCCGCCGCCGTAACACTTGAAAGTTCACAAGTTTCCTTTATTCCAATCGATGTTTTCTATAAAGCTATTAGGGCAAATACTGACCTGGCTTTTCAAATGATGATGTATTATGCAAATGAGTTAAAAGCATCTGAGAAACGTATGAAAATGATGGCTTCTTCAACCGCGAGTGAAAAGGTGGCCGTGTCAATTATGACCATTATCGATGCATTTGGTTTCAATAAAACTGACAAAACTCTACTTGAATTTACACCAACCAGAAAAGATATTGCAAGTATTGCAGGAACTACATATGAAACTGTCATTAGAGTTTTAAGTAATCTCGAGAAATCAAAGATTATCAAACTTGAGGGAAAAACGATAAGGGTATTAAATCTCAATTATTTAAAGACACTTTGTAAGGCGGATTGATAATATTCAGATTACCATTAGCTTAAGTTCAATTTACTTATTGTGCTCTACCCATTTCCGCTCTTCACGTTCAAGCAAACTGTCAAACTTTTTTGGATGGTTAATGGTGATATTCATGGGAGTATTCTTATGCGGATGTATAAAGGATAACTCGACAGCTGCTAAAAAGAGTCCTTTGCCTACTAATATTGGACCTTTGCCATACTTTTTGTCACCAACAATAGGAAATCCATAATCTGCCATGTGAATACGTAATTGATGTGTGCGGCCTGTTAGAGGAAATAGTTCAACTGATGAGAGCCACTTCGTTTTTAATGAATGGCAACGATTGATGCACTTAAAGTTGGTTAACGCTATTTGTCCATCAATTGGTGAGTCAATTTCTCCACTATCTAATATACTTCCAGCAACTATCGCATGATACTTCTTTTTTATTTTTCTGGTTTCAAACTGCTGTCCAAGTTTCATAATAGCTGTAGTAGTTTTAGCAATTAAAAGTAATCCTGATGTAGGCATATCAAGGCGATGAACCGGAAGAGGCCATTTTAAAGAATCTGTTTCTGAAGATGGTTTAATGTTTGCCAACAGAGCATTTTGTATTGTGAAATATTTATTGCCACTTACTTCAATACCTGCTGGCTTGTTTATGATTGCCAGATGCTCATCTTCATAAATAATTTCTAATTTGAAATCCAAAGGCTTTGGTGGCTTATCCTCTAAATCAATCAAAGTTATTTGCTGTTTTTCGATTACCCAATCACTCTTTTGACCGGGCTGGCTATCTACTAATATAGCACCTCTCATAATAACCTTTTTCATATTGCTACGGGAAGGAATTGTAGTAAATACCTGTAGTGCATAATCCAACAAACGTATTCTGGGTATTCCTTCAGGAACAATATGTTGTTGCAAAATCAGCATTAATTTATATTATCCACCGGGTTATCAAAGATCCTTTATTATGCTAGAAACATTAATCATTTCTCAAGATTTCTTTTTTCACTAAAGAATTGGCTTAAAAGATTGCCACAGTCATCTTGTAATACGCCCCCAATAATTTTTGTCTGAGGATGAGTAATTGGACTTCCAACTTTGGAGTATCCTCGTTTAGGGTCGTAGGCACCAAAAACTATTCTGCCAATCTGGGCCCAATATGATGCCCCGGCACACATAATACATGGTTCGAGAGTAACATAAAGTGTACAATCATGAAGATACTTTCCACCAATAAAATCGGAAGCAGATGTAAATGCTTGCATCTCAGCATGTGCCGTTACATCATTTAATGTTTCGGTTAAGTTATGAGCCTTAGCAATTATCTGATTATTACATGTAATCAAAGCCCCCACAGGCACCTCACCGCTTTCAAAAGCAATTTCTGCCTCTTTAAGAGCTGCTTTCATAAAATGATCATCAGAATAGTCAGATAACATAATTAAAATTTATTTTTAGTTATTCGTTCAATAAGTTTGGCTTATTTTTTTTTCATATTTACTCCTATAATTAATACTACAGCCGCAACAATAAAAGCTGGTATAAATGATGATTTAGCAGAAAACTCTTCAGGAGAAATTATTCCCCAGGTGAATAGTATAGTATTGACCACAAAACCTGATAGTATGCTTGCTAATGCTATTTTGCGATGCTTAAAAGCATTTTTAGAAATTAGGGCAAATAAAGTTATTGGAACAAAAAGGGCAATGGTTGAGATCCCAACGATCATAAGATCAACAATATATGGAAAAGCCAAAGACACAAACAAAGCAATTATCCCAAAACCAATCGTTGTGATCCTTATCATTGAGTAAATATTAGTACCATCACCGGCTTTGCCCCAACCAGCAAAATCTTTAACGGCTGATATCGAAATAATATTTAAAAAACTATCACCGGATGACATAAGTGCCGATAGCAAACCAACTATTGCAAAGCCAAAAATAAACCCACTGCTGTGTCTATCTATAAAAATATAAGCAACATCTTTTGGATCAACAGATTCGTTAGATATAATTCGAATAGCCATTCCCACCATTGGGAAAATAATATAAAAAGGTAGCATTCCTAAGCCTGAAATAATACTAACCTTACGAGCCGTTTTTTCATTTTTTGCAGCAAGAATACGTTGCCAGATATCCATGCGTACCAATACCGACCATGATAAAAAGAGTGGTAATGCAATTAAAAATATCCAGCCATAATGTGATCCATTAATCATACTTTCTGGTAACTCCTCAAAACGGCTTAAAAATGCCGTGTCATCTATAATTCCAGGAATAAAGATCAACACAATCATAATAACTATCGCAATGAACTGGATCATGTCAGTTATTATTACACCTGACAATCCGGCAATAGCTGTATATAGGATTACAATAATTGCTGAAATAATTGCTGCGGAAGTATAACCTATTTCAAATGAAAATTTCAGTAAGCTTGCCATGGCAACAAATTGGGCAGCAAGCAGAAAAAAGAATATAAAAATGTTCACGCCACTAACTGTTGCTGAGAAAATCTTGGCAAAACCCGGATTTTCGCTTGATGTATAACTGTGATTAAGAAAATGAGGCAGGCTATAAATTTTTCGTGTAAACCCCAGAGTTCTTATCTTTCCTGCAAAAAAGAACATAATAATAAATCCTATTACATAGGCAATTCCAATACCAACAGCAGCCAAACCCGACTCATATCCCATCGCCATTAATCCAATTGATGTGCCTCCTCCAACAAAAGTGGCGAGCACAGTAAACACTAATGGCAGCGTGCGTGTATTACGGTTATTAACAAGGTATTGCTCTAAGTCGGATGACTTAATATGGCGTAATGAAAGGACAATTACAACCACTAAATAAAGAACAATCCAAAATATTAACCAATTCATTTTAGTTATTAAATCTTACATTAATATATTCATTAATCTCTTTTAGAGATGAAATTTCCTTTGAGGCATTACCTGAACGAACATAAAATTTCTCGACTTCATTACCATTTTTATCTTGTGTTTTTAAGAATACAGGATTTTCCGATGCTTTAACCTGAATGGAACAAATGATCTTTCCATCAAAATTAGGAAATCTCATAAGCACGTTTTCATTTGAAAAGGAAATTCCATATTGATTATTGATAAGGTTTCTTGTATGAAGCTCAAAGTAATCAGCATCTTGTTTCTTCAATGTATTAAAATCCTTTTCAAGGCCCAATATTTCCATTTCATCATTAACGCCAATAAACAGTATTCCACCTTTTGCATTTGCAAATGCAGCAATATTTTTCATAATTACGTTTTCAAGTATCTTGTTAACTTTTTCCTCATGGTAATCCCATCTCAATGAAGATTTAAATTCCGTATGTTCAGTTTCGCCGTTTTTTATTATTTCCAGTATCTCATTGTCTGATAGAGAATCTAATTCATGAATTCTTGATAAATGTTTACGAGATTTCTTTTTTATGAATAACACAATAATAACTATGATAGTTATTGCTAACAACAACAATGATATATATAAATAAATCAATTCTTGCTTTCTTTCGGTTTCAGCTAGATCATCTGCAGAAATAGTAACAGCAAATCCTTTTACCCCTATAATTGGTTTAATTTCTTCAATTCTTGTCCAGTAAATTTGTTTGAGCAGCTCAAAAGAATACGAGTGAGCACTTTTGTTTTGAGATTCCCTCCACTGATTTATTAATTTCTCAATGTCCGGACTCAACTTGGTATATTCCGATACAATATTAGTATCGGAAGCTAAAATAGGTGTAACAATTTCGTCATTTGATGTAGTAATGACCACTAGAGGGCTTTTAAACTTAAGAACGGAAATAAAATATTTACTGATTTCTTCGGTACTAATAATCAATCCAGCTATTACTTCTTCACCTTCATTATTTACAGTTTTAAAAATATTAGCCAGTAAATCTCTTCTTTCAGACATTTGACTATTAGAAGTTTTCCATAGGTAATCACTTAATTTAAGTTGATCAGCTATATCTTTTAATTTATGATCATCAAGAAAAAAACTGTAAGTATCCGTCCAGTCACTTACAACATTAAGTTTGTTATTCAAGCGTTTCCAGTTTGTAAGACTGTCTGATACATTTAAATCATATGTTGTTACCCAGGTTGAGTTATCCTTGTAAATAACGTATGTGAAATTATTATGGGTTAGAAGTACACCTTTTAGATACTTGTCTTTTATTATCATTTTTGAAAAAAATTCATTAAGATTTTCACTTTTGAACTGTTCACCTTCAGCTTGCTTAATGTTGTCGTTTAGTTTGGTTACCGACTTTGAAACTGAAAAGAGAAATTTATTGAGGCTAACTTTAAAAGATGCTGAAGCTTCTGAAATAATTTCATCAGCATAGGTATCTTCTATGCTTTTCATCCAGAAAACAAAAAAACTTGAAATTGTTAATATGAGAAAAATTCCAGTAATTAGAATCTTATTTTTAGTAGCCATTATTGAGATTTATTTATTATTCAAAAATAGAATATTTAAATCAATGAAAGAAGTTATATGCCTAAATCATGGCTGTAGCAGAAATGAATTAGTGCTTATTTCAGGAAGTCAATATTTCTTTTTAGGCCAAAATAACCTGTTCGTTGAACAGCTGAATTCTTGAAGAGATTGTTGAATTCTGGTTTTCCCATTTCTTTCCATTGAGGCTTCCTCATGTTAAGTAGGTTTTCACTTGGCTCAAATAATGGTTCTTCGTGTGGAGAGGAGAATCTATTCCATGGACACACATCCTGACAAATATCACATCCAAAAACCCAATCATTAAATCTATCCTTTAGCTCCATTGGAAGCTCACCAGTGTACTCAATAGTTAAGTATGAAAGGCAACTACGGGCGTCCACATAGTTTTCCTTAATAGCAGAAGTTGGACATGCATCAATACACTTTGTACAAGAACCGCAATAGGTAAGTGGATCAACATCGTTCTCATATTGTAGTTCTAGATCAATAATAATATGTCCTATAAAAAAGAAAGAGCCTCCTTTCTTATTTATAATGAGAGTGTTTTTGCCAACAAATCCTAATCCGCTTCTACGAGCCCATGCTCGATCAAGTACTGGTGCTGAATCAACAAATACTCTAGCATTACAATTACCAACTTTCTCTTTAATAGTACCTAAAAGTTTATGAAGCTTGTCCTTAATAACGTAATGATAATCCTCGCCATAAGCATATCTTGAGATTTTGTAGTTATCAGTTTTACTTAAATTTTGACGAGAATAATAGTTGTAAAGTACAGTTATTACCGATTTTGCATTTTCAACAAGTAATACAGGGTTATATCGCTTTTCCTTATTCCGTTTTAAATACCCCATCTCTCCATTATAACCTTGCGATAACCATTCTTCCATGTTTGTGGCATCGTCTTTAAGGTATTCAGCTTTTGAAATACCACAGTCAAAAAACCCATCACTTTTAGCCTGAGTCTTTATTAAACTGCTTAAATATTGCTTACTTAATGAATGTTGTGGCATTATCTATTGGAAAAGGTTCCCTTGGTTTGAAATTTTAGTCTTGCCAAGATGATCATAAGCCTTTTGTGTGGCTTCCCTGCCTCGAGGTGTACGCATAATATAACCCTCTTTAATCAAGAAAGGTTCATAAACTTCTTCAATTGTGTCTCTTTCTTCGCTAACAGCCGTAGAAATAGTTGTTATGCCCACAGGCCCACCATTAAATTTATCAATAATAATTAATAGTATCCTGTTATCCATTTCATCAAGGCCATTTTTGTCAACATGTAGAGCCTTTAATGCATGTTGTGAAATTTCAATATCAATATTGCCATTACCAACAATTTGAGCAAAGTCTCTAACGCGCCTCAGCAATAAGTTTGCAATACGAGGTGTTCCTCTGCTTCTCCCTGCGATCTCATCAGCCGCAACATCTGCAATACTAACACCTAATATTGATGCTGATCGTTTTAAAATTGAAGCTAATGTAGACGAGTCGTAATAATCAAGTCTTGAGTTAATTCCAAATCTAGAACGAAGTGGAGCGGTAAGTAGTCCTGATCTTGTAGTTGCGCCTATCAGGGTAAACGGGTTTAGTGTAATTTGAACAGACCTTGCATTTGGACCTGTTTCAATCATAATATCTATTTTAAAATCCTCCATTGCTGAATAAAGATACTCTTCAACAACAGAACTTAACCTGTGGATCTCATCAATGAATAATACGTCATTCTCAGATAAGTTAGTCAGCAAGCCTGCCAAGTCACCGGGCTTATCAAGTACCGGTCCGGAGGTTGTAATAATGTTAACACCCAGTTCATTTGAAAGTATATGTGAAAGAGTTGTTTTACCTAGTCCTGGTGGTCCGTGTAATAAAACGTGGTCAAGTGCATCGTTACGTTGTTTTGCAGCTTCAACGAAAATTTTAAGGTTGTCCACTACTTTGGGCTGACCCGTAAAATGTTTAAAACGGTCAGGTCGAAGAGTGTTCTCAATTTCTTTTTCGTCGTTACTAAGGTTTAATCCTGATGCATCCAGGTTCTCATTCATTTTTCACTCAAATTTTGTAACAAATGTATACGAAAATCGAATAGCAACCGTGATTTTCATCAAAGATTACAAAAACCTTTTTTTTCTTATTTGGTTGCTTCAATTGCAATTGAATTCATAAAAAATTGTTATATTAGCTGCATTGCTTATTTTTTGTAATAGATACAAACCACATTCAACTCACGGTCTATTGCATAATATTTTACAACAATGAAAACAATACTTGTTGCTATCGACTTTTCAAAAAATGCCGAACATGCTCTTGAGTATGCTATTTTATTTGCTGAAAAGTTAGATGCATCAATTTATATGATTTGGGTAGATAATACTATTTCGGATGAAACTGTACTGGACACAATTAAGGGAGAACTAAGGATTGAGAAGAAAGAATATCTGGATAAATTAACAAAGGAATATAAAGGTAGAATACCAGGAGGAAAGTTTGAAGTAATTCTAAAGAAAGGGAGAGTTTATCAGGAAGTAGCAAAAACAGCAAAGCAAATTAAAGCAGACATGATATTTGCTGGAACACATGGCACTTCGGGGTATGAACAACATTGGATTGGCAGTAATGCATATAGAATTGTCACCCAAGCACCATGTCCTGTCTTTACTATAAGAAGCGGTTATAGGTTCGAAGGTATTATAAAAAAAATTCTACTTCCGTTAGACAGCACTTTGGAAACAAAACAAAAACTACCATTTGTTGCTGACCTTGCACTTAAATTTGGAGCTTCAGTATATTTACTAGAGGTTTACAATACTCCAATAAGTGTTATTAGAAAGAGAATAGATAAATTTGGAGAGGAAGCTGTTATTTGTTTAAGTGAAAGAGGTGTAGATTTTTTACTTGAGAAAATCGAAGTTAAAAATGTTGCCGCTTCAATTATAAAATACGCAAATCAAAAGGACATAGACTTAATCGCTATAATGACAGATCAGGGAACAACAACGGCAAATAAGTTTTTAGGTGCTTATTCACAACAACTAATTAATAATTCAGTTATACCTGTTGTTAGTGTAAGAGCAAGAACACATTAGTTAGTTTATTATGAAAGGATTGTTAAGTTTAATATTTTGTACGGTGTTTCTGGCAAACAGCATTGTGGCACAAGAAACTCACGAAAATAGATCGGTTGTGATTAGCGATGCAAGGATTGACAGCCTCGTGAATTTACATATTGAGCATAGTAAAAAATATCCTGTTTTTCAGGGCTATAGAATCCAAATACTAAAGGCATCAGGCAACGATGCTCTTGCAACAACTGAGGAAGCAAAAACTAAATTTATAAACAAGTATTCGGATGCGAATGTTTACCTTACATTTGATGAACCATATTATCGTGTTCGTGTAGGTGATTTTAGGACGCGTTTGGAAGCCGAAAAGTTTCTAAGAAAAATAAGTAGAAAATATCCCGGAGCATGGGTAATTCAAGATTATATTAATTTCCCAAAATATAAATACGAAAAGCTATGAGTAAAATAATTCTTGTGGGCATAGATTTTTCCGCTTGCTCAATAAATGCCCTTGAACACGCAGTTACAATTGCGAGGAAAGCCAAAGCCGGTATTGCGATGGTTTGGGTTAATCACCTCGATTATTCAAAGGAGATCTTCTCAATAGAACCTCAATTCATTGAGGCTGAGGTTGCAAAACGGTTTGATGCTCTTGTAAAGAAGTATCAATATCATTTTCATGGAGAAAAGATAGAGTACTTTGTCAGAAAAGGAAAGATATATAAAGAAATCTGTAAGTTATCAGATGAACTGGATGCATTTCTTGTTGTTGTTGGAACACATGAATCATCAGGCTTTGAAGAGTTTTGGATCGGCAGCAATGCTAACAGAACGGTTTCGAACAGTAGTAAACCAGTTATTACTATACGTGATGGAGTTGATGTTGGGGCCGATTTGAAAAGAATAGTTTTGCCTTTAGATAGTACAAAAATAACTAGGCAAAAATTACCTATAACAGCCCTATTGGCAAAATATTTCGGGGCAGAGATACACATACTTGGTTTGCTTACAACTAATTCCAATGACATCAGATTTAGAGTTCGTAACTATGTTGAACAGGTTGAGGAATATTTAACTGAGAATGGAATAAAATTTAAATCAACACTTATCGACTCAAAGAATATTACTGAGGATACCGTTAATTATGCTAAAGAAATAGGGGGCAACCTAATCTCAATAATGACAGAACAGGAAACCTCTGCAGCTAATCTTTTGCTTGGGTCATATTCCTCACAAATGGTAAATCATTCATCAATCCCTGTACTAAGTGTACATGCAAGCAAATACTAGATTCATTTTTACTATTTGGTGATAAAGTTTCTCAGTCAGGTAAATAGAAGCAGGACTTTACCTTTTTATTATATCTCCATTCTTATTAAAGAAATGGTATTCCATTAACTGATAACTTTTCATCTTGCGTATTTTAACCCATTTTTTGTATTTCATAAACCAACGCATTTGAGTTGATAATGAACCTTTAGTGAGATAAGCATTAATGTAAGGATGAACGGCAAGAGTCAGTTTCTTTTCGTTTTGGTCGTACATTAAATAATTGAGATTGTTTTCGATATCATCTATTAGGATCATGCTTGATTTTATTTGTCCGGTACCAAGACATGTTGGGCATTTTTCAAGTACGGGTACAATCATTTCGGGCCTTACGCGTTGCCTTGTAATCTGAACCAATCCAAATTTGCTAGGAGGAAGTATAGTGTGTTTAGCCCTGTCTTTCGACATTTCTTCAATTAATTTTTGATGTAAAGCCTTTCTGTTTTTGGCATCATGCAAATCTATAAAGTCGACAACTATAATCCCTCCCATATCTCTTAATCTAAGTTGGCGAGCAACTTCAACAGCAGCCTCCATATTAACAATCAGAGCATTTTCTTCCTGTGATTTTTCCTTATTCACTCTATGTCCACTGTTTATATCAATGACGTGTAAAGCCTCAGTATGTTCTATAACTAAATAAACACCACTTTTAATTGTAACAGTTTTTCCAAAGGAACTCCTAAGTTGTTTTTCAATCCCATAATGATCAAAAATGGGTATTCGTCCCTTGTACCTCTTTACTATATCTTTTTTATCAGGGGCTATGGTGCCAATATAAGTTTTTGTTTCTTCAAACAGAGTAACATCGTTAACGTATATTGAATTAAACGACTCATTTAAGATATCTCTTAGTATTTGTGATGTGCGATCAAGTTCGCTAAGTACTTTATAAGGAGCCTTAAGATGAGATAATTTTTTAATAATACTTTCCCATTTTTCAGTAAGATTACGAAGATCAGAATCAATTTCTGCTACTTTTTTGTTTTCCGCAACGGTACGTATAATTATACCATAATTATTTGGCAATATGCTGGTTATAAGACGTTTTAAGCGATTACGTTCGTCTTTGCTTTTTATTTTTTGTGAAATTGATACTTTATTGGAAAATGGAAGCAGGACAAGAAATCGTCCGGGGAATGATATTTCAGTTGAAATCCGTGGCCCTTTAGTAGATATTGGTTCTTTAGCAATTTGTACTAAAATTTGTTGCCCAGAAGTCAATACCTGAGTTATCTTACCTGTTTTATCAATATCTTTTTCTCGCCTAATAGTTTCGTGAGAAATCAGATTATCTTTTCCTAATAGGCCAAGTTTTACATATTTATTGAAAGTTCGTATTTGCGGACCAAGGTCAAGATAATGTAAAAAAGCATCTTTATCATAGCCTACATCTACAAAAGCAGCATTAAGACCGGGCATTATTTTCTTTACCTTACCTAAAAAAACATCGCCAACAGTAAATTTGTTGTTGATTTGTTCCTTGTGTAATTCAACTAGATTTTTGTCCTCAAGTAATGCAATGTTAACTTCCGATAAATTCGAATCAATTATTAATTCTCTGTTCACATTGTATATTTTTAAATAATTAAATAACACTATTCATAGCATTATTTAATAAAATAACGTTGAAATTGAACGGACAAACAGCGTGGGTATCGGGAGGAAATGAAATAAAAATATTAACACAAGGCTATAGAATGGCCTTGTGTTAATATTGCTAAAGAAAAAATTATTTCTTCTTATGCCTATTCTTCCTTAAACGCTTTTTGCGTTTATGGGTTGCCATCTTGTGCCTTTTCCTCTTTTTTCCGTTTGGCATAATTAAATGATGTTAATGTTAATAATGAGCTATTTGGCTTTTACCTCGTTAACGAAGGTTTTCGCCGGTTTAAAAGCAGGAATATTGTGAGCAGGGATAATAATTGTAGTGTTCTTAGAAATATTTCGACCTGTTTTTTCAGCTCTTTTCTTAATAATGAAACTACCAAATCCTCTCAAATAAACATTCTCACCACTAACCATAGTGTCTTTAACAGTTTCCATGAAGGATTCAACTACAGCCTGTACAGCTACTTTTTCAACGCCTGTTTTATTGGCGATTTCAGTTACAATTTCTGCTTTTGTCATCTCAATGTTATTTTAAATGATTAAAAATTAGTTTTCTTGTGTGACCGGCAAAAGTAATACATTTTATTAATTAATATCAAATAATCGAGTAATTTTTATTTATAATTACTTCTTTACTAGGAATTTCTGGTTTAAAGGTACACATTATTGGTTTTAACTGAATATTTTGTTTGTGATAAGTTTGACTTTAACGGCAAATTTGAATAAAAAATATCTAATTTTGATTACTGAAAATAATAAAATTAAATTTTTACGGAATGGCAGGAATAAATAAAGTTATTTTAATTGGGCATATTGGGAAAGATCCTGATACGTTTACATTTGATGATGGAACAAAAAAAATTAGTTTTTCTCTGGCAACAACTGAAAGCTATAGAGATAGAAACACAAATGAATGGAGAGATCAAACAGAATGGCACAACATTGTTGGTTACAGGTACTTAGCTGAAAAAAATATAGCAAAAGGAGATCTGATCTATGTTGAAGGAAAAATTAAAAACAGAAAATACAATGATAGGGATGGTAATGAGAGATATATTACAGAAATATTGGCTGAAAAAATAAATATGCTTGCACATCCCAGAGGTAGTGAAGGAAATAGCGGAGGAGAAGCAGATAATATTAGCAAGCCAGTTAGCAGTAATGCTTCAACTACTGAACCTGTTGAACCAGATCAACCTGAAAGTTCTGATAAGCCAGAAGATGACCTTCCTTTCTAAAAATCAGGAAGTTGATTCTTAAGTATAACTTTTCTTAGTAATTTTGCCAGGTAATTCTTATAAAATAATAATTCATTTTGGAAGTTGTTGAAACACTTGCTTTTCTACCATTGTTAAATATAGTTTTAGAGCAATTCTATTTAGGCTTCTCACCTGGCATCGTCATAGCGCTATTGGTAATTATTATTCTTTTATTTTTCTCAGGTTTAGTTTCGGGCTCCGAAACTGCCTTTTTTTCTCTCACGCCTTCTGATCTGGATTCAATAAAAGTTAGAAATGGGAAAAAAGATAAGGCAATATTGAAGCTACTTACTAAACCTAAACAACTACTGGCAACAATACTTATTTCCAATAATTTTATTAATGTCAGTATTGTTATTTTGTCTACCTACATAACTGTAAACTTGTTTGATCTTCAATCGAATAAAATTCTAATATTTTTAGTCCAGGTTGTAGTTGTTACTTCTGTCTTGCTTATTTTCGGAGAAATCATCCCCAAAATTCTCTCCAATAGGGAGCCTGTTGCAGTTGTTACATTTATGGTATTATACCTGAAGTTTTTAATATGGTTTTTTAAACCTTTAAGTAGCATTCTCGTAAATTCAACTTCGTTTATTGACAAGAGAGTTGGGAAAAAAGGTCATAATATTTCAATGAGCGACCTTTCGGATGCTATTGAGATTACATCCGACACTAGCGTTACTGATGAGGAAAAATTAATACTTAAAGGGATTGCCACTTTTGGTGAGAAGGAAGCAAGTGAGATTATGGTTTCACGTGTAAATATTACTGCTGTGGATATTACATTGGGTTATAGCGATGTAATTAATGTAGTTCTCAAATCAGGGTTTTCACGAATACCTGTATATAAAGAAAATCTCGATAGTATTTCAGGTATACTATACATTAAAGATTTATTGCTTTTTTCGGATAACAATATAAATGAAGGATGGCAAAAACTTATAAGAAAACCAGCGTTCTTTGTGCCTGAAAACAAAAGGATTAATGATCTTTTGCAAGAGTTTCGAGATAAAAAAATACATCTGGCCATTGTTGTTGACGAATATGGTGGAACTTCTGGCATTATTACCTTAGAAGATATTATTGAAGAGATTGTGGGTGAGATAAGTGATGAATTTGATGTAGAACCGCTTCAGTTTAAATACGAAAAGATTTCTGATAAACTATATGTTTTTGAAGCAAAAACACCAATAGTTGACTTTTGTAAAATTCTCGATGTTGATGATGAAATTTTCGACGATGCAAGAGGGGAATCAGACTCATTGGGAGGCCTGATACTTGAGTTTGAAAGTAAGATACCCGACCAAGGATCCGTAATTAACTTTAAGCAATTCAGATTTGAAATTACAGATGCCGATCAAAGGAAAATTAATAAAATAAAGGTGTTTATTGATAATGACGAGCTTGATGAGAAAATTGAACAATAGCCTTTTAGTTGCGGTAGTTTTAATTATGGCATCTTGTGGCCAACATTATACTCCATTGCCACGAGGTTATTTTAGAATAGAACTTCCTAAACACAAGTATCAATTATCTGATACGTTGTTTCCATATTATTTTGAATATCCTGAATATACTTCAATACAAAGTTCTCCGCATAACCCCGATCAAAGGTATTGGGTTAATATTATTTATCCGCAATTTAAAGCAACAGTTTATATAAGTTACAAGAGTATTGATGATAATTTAATAACTTATCTTGAAGATGCATATACTTTAGTGTCAAAACATATACCTAAAGCAGATGCAATAGATGATAGCCTTATAGATGATAAGAAAAGAAATGTTTTTGGATTAACATACAAAATTGAGGGCAGCGGTGTTGCATCACCTTATCAGTTTTTTGTAACGGACAGTTCGTCACACTTTCTACGTGGTGCACTTTATTTTGATATAATACCAAATAACGATTCACTTGAACCTGTTATTGATTTTATTACCAAAGATCTAGAGCACCTGATAAACACTTTGGAGTGGAATAATGACGTGGTTAGAAATGAGGATTGAATTTAATTAAGCGAAAAACTACTTCGAATAAAAATCAATCATTTTCTGTATTGATTTATTGCAAACCGGACAAAAGGTATTTCCGGAAAAACTATTCATTAAGCAATCATGCATTGGTCTGTATACACCCTTTGCCACATAACCACCACCTTCAAAAACACCAACTTTGTTCTCATACTTTTCAGTATCTGGTGTTGGGATTGGAGTTCTTTTTTTCACCAAATCTTTCCATTTGAGATCAAAATCCACAAGTGTTGTAATGTTTGGTTCCCAGGGTTCGGCATTAAGATTATAGAAATCGTTGTAAGAAGTTGATGAATTGTAATATTCATCAGCCAGACCTGCAAACCCATGTCCAAGTTCATGAATAAAAATCTGGGATGCTTTTTCGTTGCTGTTCACACTAACGTTATAATAATTGTATATGGCACCACCACCATACTTTTCGTTGTTAACAAGAATGTAAATCTGATCGTATGGTGCGTTTGCAGCCATGTCACGTACGCTTTTATTATCCATAGTCATACAGTATCTTTCGCTGTCGAAAGTATAAAAACCTGTGTTTAGCAATGTTTTCTTCCAGACATTATCAGCCGGAATATCATTGCCAGAATCATCGGATGGAGCAAGAATACCGATAATGTTAAACTTGTCCTTATTGTCATTGTACGGAGCATAATCAAAAAGGCCATCCGCAAATAATCTACAATCGTCAATAAATAGCCCCATTTCTTCATTTGAATATCCGTCAGGCAAAATCACAATATCTATATTTTTGGCCGGATCACCTGAAACATGCACAGCAAACGATGGGTACATTAATCGTCTATCTTTCTTGATAAAGTAATTCTCAGGATTTACAGTATATCTGAATTTCTCTTCAAATATCTCATCATGATTTCTGGAGAATAATACTACATCAACGGTTTGTTTTGGATATGGAAAAACAACTGCTTCAGAAAAAGCACGTTTAGTTATATTGGCTTCATCAGTTGTTTGCCATTCCCCGAATAATGAAGAGTAACCTCTTGAATATAGTAAAGAGTCGTTGGAATTATTATATACCTTTACATAGTAATTTCCATATTCAAAAGTGTCCACTAGATTAACTTTAGAACCTCCCCAATATGGTTCTTCAATTAATTCATCGAAATAATAAGATTCATTATCATGATTACCACTGTGGTAATAATCCATTCGAAGTGTCTTATTATGAAAAAACTTATCAAATTGGGCTGCAACATTAAGGTTCATTAAAACTACGGCAAGTAGTGTTATATGTCTCATTTTAAAGGATTTAATAATTGCATTAGTAATTATATTGGCCAGCTATATTAAGTTAGAATTGCTTTGATAATATATCCTAGTACTTTATTATTGAACAATATTAGCTGCTTGTTCCTGTTCAGGGGATAGCCATCCACCACCAAGAGCTTTATACAGTTTAATATATTCGACGAGTAGATTCAATCTGGTCTGTGTATAATCTAATTCAGCATCAAACTCCTGGCGTTGCGAATCAAGAACCTCCAAGTAACTTGTTTCACCTAATGAATACCGGTTTTCTGAAAGCATCAAGGCATTTAATGCTGCTTTATTACGCATGTCTTGAGCCACAAGTTCTTCTTTTAGGGTTTTAATACTTATTAAAGCATCTTCAACATCTTTAAATGCTCGCAATACCGTATTTTCATATTCATATAGCAAAACTTCAGTTTGATATCTTGCTATTTCAGCACGCTTTTTATTTTTTCCAAACTGAAAAAGAGGACCAAGTACACTTCCACTTGCTGACCATGCAAACCCTCCTGTAGTTAAAGTTGAAAGGTCGTTACTGGCAGCGCCAAATAAACCTGTTAAACTTAATGATGGCCAGCGCATTGCCTCCGCAACTCCTATTTGAGCATTTTGTGCTTTCAATAATGCTTCTGCCTGCTTAATATCAGGTCTGCGTTCTAACAATTGTGATGGCAAGCCTGTTGGAATATCGGGAGGAAATTCCATATTTAGAAGTCTTGACACAGTTCTTATAGCTTGAGTATTATTACCCAGCAAAATACTTAATGAACTTTCAGTAAGTGAAATGGCCCTTGAAAATTGAGGTACGGCTGCAGCAGAAATTGCACGCTGAACTTGTGATTGATTTAAATCAATTTCAGCAACAATCCCCCATTTATATCTCTCTTCAATTATTAGTAATCCACTATCACGAGATGCAAGTGTATTTTCGGCAATAAGTAATTTTTCTTTGTTCTTTAGAAGTTCAAAATATGTGCTGGCTACAGATGATATCAAACTTATTTGAATAGTACGCATTCCATAACTACTGGCAAGAAGATCAGCTTGGGCGGCTTCGGTTAACCGGCGATATTTCCCCCAAAATCCTATTTCCCAGGATAGTTCAGGATAAGCGAAAAAATTGTTAGATGATTCTGGTAGTTTTGCTCCCATATAGTTACCGCTCGTGGCTCCAACATTATAACCTAGTGATGGGTATTGATCGGCGGAAGTATAACCGACATTTGCCCTGGCTGCTTCAATTCGGGCTGCTGCAACTAATACATCTTTATTTTCTTTAAGTGCCGTGCTAATTAAAGTATCAAGAATAGGATCGTTAAATAACTTCCACCACTGTAAATTTACTACTGTATCAGTTGCCAAGGAATCAAACCTAAATTTCTCAGGACTACTGTAATCTGGTTTCTGAAAATCAGGACCCAACATACAGCCTGTAAGGTAAATGATTAATGCTAGAATAAGTAATGCTAATATCTTTTTCATAGTCTAATCATTTTTTTCGTTTACATTAGCTATTTCAGCAGCCTTCATTTTATCTCGCCGTTTTTCATATCCTGAAATTTTTCCTATAAATACAAATAGCATTGGGTACATAAACACCCCTAAAAATGTTGCTACTGTCATTCCTCCAATCAAAGCCATACCCATAACTTTTCGTGCTTCTGCACCAGAGCCTGTAGCTATTACAAGTGGAAATACTCCGAAAATGAATGAAAATGCAGTCATTAAAATGGGGCGGAACCTTGATTTAGCTGCACTGATTGCTGAAGCCAAAAGATCTTTGCCAGTTTTAAATTCATCATTTGCAAATTCTACAATCAGGATTGCATTTTTAGCTGCCATACCAATAAGCAGTACAAATGAAATCTGTGCAAAAATATTATTCTCAAAAGTTGGACTGAAAAGTCGTGACACCCATAGCGCAAAGAAGGCTCCAAAAATTGCAAAAGGTGTTCCCATTAGGATACTAATAGGCAGAGACCAACTCTCATATTGTGCTGATAATATTAAGAACACAAACACAAGCGAAAATGTTAATATCATTATCAATGATCCAGAGGCTTTCTTCTCCTGATAGGACATTGCATTCCAAGCATAACCCATATCCTGAGGCAGTACTTCGCCAGCTACTTCTTCCAATGCATCTAATGCTTGCGCAGAAGTATAACCATTTCCAGGCTGTCCGGTTACCTCTACAGATCTAAATAGATTAAACCGATTAGTGTAATCAGGGCCTGATATGTCCTTTACAGTTACTAGCGTTGATAAGGGAACCATGTCACCTTGGTTGTTCTTTAAAAAGAAATTACTAATCTGTTGTTTATCAACTCTGTATTTAGGCTCAGCCTGTATGTATGCTTTATATAATCGGCCAAATCTTGTAAAATCGTTGACATAAGATCCTCCCATAAATGCCCCAATCGTATTATATAGCTCATTTAATGGGACACCGAGCTTTAGTGCTTTTTCTTTATCAACATCCATATAACGTTGAGGTACATCTGCTTGAAAAGTAGTAAAGGCATTTGAAATTTCCGGCCTTTTATTTGCAGCTGCAACAAATTTTGCCGCTTGTTGTGCAAGATATTCAGGTGTATTACCACCTTTATCCTGGATCATAATACTAAAACCAGATCCATTCCCAAGTCCAGGTAATGCAGGTGGCCCAAACGCAAATACCTGAGCACCTAAAATTTTTGTGAACAAAATTGGATTTAACTCTTTAATAATTTCCTTGGCCGTAAGTTTTCTTTCATTCCATGGTTTAAGTGATATAAACATAAATCCTGTATTCGAAGACATGGCACCAGATAACATACTGAACCCTGAAGCTGTTGTTACATATTCAACTTCAGGTATTTCCAAAATAATATCCTCAATTTTTTTAGAAATAGCATTTGAGCGTTGCAATGAAGCTGCATTTGGAAGTTGAATATTAATGAAGAAATATCCCATATCTTCTTCTGGGATAAAACCTCCAGGAACTAAAGTGCTAAATAACCCTGCTCCAATAGAGATTATAACTATGAATACAACACTTCGTTTTAACTTACGTGCTACTATATTTGTAAAACTCATGTAAGCATCCGTTGTTTTCCCCATGTATTTATTAAATCCACCAAAAAACTTATCTAGCCATCCACCATATGGGGTTGGTTCTTTTAATAATAATGAGGATAGTGCAGGACTTAATGAAAGTGCGTTAATCGATGATACTATTACCGAAATAACTATAGTTACTGCAAACTGTTGATATAAACGACCAGTTATGCCCACTATACTGGCAACAGGTATGAATACAGCAACCAGGACAAGAGTAGTTGCAATAATAGGTGCTGATACTTTGCGCATAGCTTCAATAGTTGCTTCTTTGGCTTTCATTCCTTTCGCTATATTTACCTGAACAGCTTCAACAACAACGATAGCATCATCAACAACAATACCAATAGCAAGAACAAGTCCAAGAAGTGAGAGTACATTAATTGTAAATCCCAATAACGGGAAAATTATAAAAGTACCCACTAATGATACCGGGATAGCGATTGTAGGAATAAGGGTTGCTCTCCAATCTTGTATGAATATAAAAACAACAAATACCACAAGAAAAACCGCTATTAACAAGGTTATTACAATATCTTTAATACCTGCAGTAATAGGAAGGGTTGCGTCTAACGATACTGTATATTTAACGCTGTCGGGGAATTTTTTTGCCAGCACGTCCATCTCCGAGATTACACTCTTAGCTAAATCAACAGCATTTGAACCGGGAGACTGATATATTGCAATTGCTGAGCATGTCTTCTTGTTTAATCTGGTGAAAGCATTATAAGTTTCAACTCCAAGGTCAATAGTAGCAACATCTTTAATTTTTACTTGCGATCCTTCAGGAGTTGTTCTGATAACAATTTCACCAAAAGCTTCAGGTGAATTAAACCTTTCAGGCAGGCGGACAGTATATGTAACCTCTGTGCCAGGAGGAGCTGGTTCAGCGCCAAACTTACCACCCGGAACAATAACGTTTTGTTGATTAATTGCATTTTGAATCTCAGAAACTGTTATACCCATCTGTGCAAGTCTGTCCGGTTTCACCCAGATACGCATTGAATAATCTGAAGCACCTAGAACGTCAACTCTTCCAACACCGCTAATCCTTGAGAGCTGATCCTTTATGTTGATAAGTGCATAATTTCCTAAAAAATCCTGATCATACCTTCCATCGGAGGTAAGCGTCACTAACATAAGGATATTTGGTAGTGATTTTTCAGTAGTTACTCCATATTTGGTAACCTCAGCGGGTAGTTTTGCTGAGGCAGCACTAACACGATTTTGTGAAAGTACCGTATTCATATCAGGATCGGAACCAACAACAAATGTGATATCTATACTCATTGTACCATCATTTGCATTTGTTGATTTCATATAGATCATATTGTCAACTCCATTGATCTGTTGTTCTAGTGGAGTTGCTACGGATTCTTCTACAGTTATTGCATTTGCGCCAACATACATACCTCTAACTTGAACAACAGATGGTGTTAGGTCAGGATATTGTTCAACAGGTAATCCAACTAACATTACAAACCCAACAATAAGTATAACAATGGCAATTACCAGTGAAACAATAGGCCTGTGTACGAAAAAATTTCCTCTATTCTCAGACATATCTAGAAAGTTTATTGAGTGGTTGTTTTATTCTCGAAATCAGTTATTTTTGGAATTACAGGCATACCTGGCGCTACTTTCTGGAGGGCATTTATTACAACTTTATCGTTTGCTTTTAGTCCTTTATTAATAATCCAATAATCTTCATATTTGGATCCGGTAACAATCTGTCGGGATTTAACAATGCTACTGTCGTTAACTATGTAAACAGAGTGAGTGCCCTGCAACTCCATAACACAACGTTGCGGAATCATAATAGCATCTTTAAGAACATCCATTTTAGCTCTTACTTTTGCATATTGACCGGGACGTAATAGTTGATCAGGGTTAGGAAACGATGTTTGAATTAGTAACGAACCGGTTTCAGGATTGACCTGACGGTCGATAAAATTAACATGTCCTTTATGATTAAAGATGGAACCATCTGATAAGATTAATGTAAGTTCACTATCTCTGGTTGCTTCTCTTTCTATGTAATCAGCATCTTCTTTTTGCCTCGAGCTTTCAATGAATTTCCGTGCGAGGCCTAGATAATCAGCTTCTACAAGATAGAATTCCACATGTACTGTATCAATTGTGGATACAGTATTTAAAATTACAGGGTTGGGATCCTGACCAACAAACTCACCTACTTTAGCCTGAGTTTTACCAATTAATCCTGATATTGGGGATTTAATCCAGCAATAGCTCAAATTGATATTTGCTATCCTAACACTTGATTCAACAGCTTTAACATTGGCTTTAGCAGCATTGTACTGTGCCTGGGTAGCATCGAGATCGCTTTTGCTTACAGCATTAATTTTTGCAAGAGGAACTATCCTTCCCAAATCACTTTCAGCCTTTGCAAGCTCCGTTTTTTTTTCTGCCAACCTGCTCATTTCGCCAGCAAGGTTTGCTTCAAGAGGCTGGGGATCAATGGTGTAAAGCAGCTGTCCTTTTTTAACCCAATAGCCCTCTTGAAAATGAATTGCATCTAAAAAACCACTTACTCTTGCCCTTATGGGAATATCAAATTGCCCGTATATCTGTCCAATAAAATCCTGATAAATTGGAATGTCTTGTTGAATAACTTTCACAACTGGTATCTCGAGAGGAGTATATGCTTGTGGTTTCTTTTTGCCACATGAAAAAATTATTAGCAATATCATAATGATACAACTAAATTTTTTTAAAATAATAGTTGGAGAATTCATGTTAAAATAATTTTCAAATAGTTAAATTATATAATGCTGAATTAGCAAATGTAGGCAAAATAGTTATATTGTTTTGGCACGTTCAAACATCTTTTCCCTGTCGAAAAGATATCGATATGTTATGTGTGTTTTTCTTATTTTTCCTGAAATCTGCTCCACAAGTTTAATCATTTTAGGGTTAAAATCTCCGATCCAGTTCATTTCAAGATCAGTATAGTTTACTCCTCTCGCAATTTCATCCTCATAATAAACTATCATACCTTCAGCTACGCCCTTTCCCTGGAATTCTGGAATCACACCAAAAATTAACCCAATAGCTCTGGTACATACCTTTCTTATCTTAAGATCGAAAAGTAACCGTAGTTTATTAATGATATTAAAATTACCATTAAACTTTCTGATTATTTGGTAGAGATCAGGGATCATTATAAAAAAGGCAATAGGCTTATCATTGTGATATGCAAATATGATCAACTTCGGATCAATAATTTGTTTCATCGATCTGAATAATGCAGTTGCCTGAGTTAAAGTTATTGGTTTTACACCAGGAAATTTTGCCCAGGCAGCATTGAAAATATCCATAAAATTAGCTGCTGTCTGGCTGGCTTTCTTTTTATCATGAAATCCAAAAGATATTTCCGGATTCTTTCTTATTCTTGCAGCCTTTTCATAGATGACGGGATCTAGGTTACCTTTAACGAAGCGTAAATGGAAAGTAAATTGATTAAAATAATTCTTGAAACCATAACTTTCGAAAAGTTCATTATAATATTTATGGTTATATGGCATATTATATATGGGCTCATGGTACCCTTCCGACAAGCAACCCCAGAAATGTTCACGAGATCCAAAATTTATGGGACCATCCATAGCTTCCATGCCTTGTTTCTTAAGCCATTCTTTTGAGGCATTAAAAAGAATTTCAGAAGCATCCTTATCGTTTATACATTCAAAAAAGCCACAACCACCGGTATGCTGATCGTTCTTTTCTGCCGTCTTATCATCATAGAAGGCAGCTATTCGTCCAATTACTTTATCGTTATTGTCCTTAAGTATCCATCTAATGGCATTTCCTTTTCTAAATAGCTTATTCTTTTTAGGATTAAATATCTTTTCTATGTCCTCATCCAATGGTCTGATCCAATTTTTATCTTCACGATAAAGGGTTGAAGGAAAATCAAGAAATTCCCTTATATTTTTTTTATTAGTTACCTCAGTTAGTATATAGTTTTTCTTCATGTCTTAAATTAGAAATTCGAAATTAACAAATTTATATATTTAAAATTGTTGTCTGCAAACAAAAAACTACTATCGATGTAAAAACCATATCTTCAGATTTAGTCTCAAACTGTATTGTAAAAATGACAATCTTTTTGTTTCTCAGATAAAATACTTGCTGTTTTAATCTTCTAGATGTAATAATCATTATATTTTTGCACAGATTAATTATAATCACTCAACCCGATATATTGCAATGTCAAAAAATCTATATATTGCTGCTGCAGAAGCGGAAACTGGTAAATCAATGATTGTCCTTGGAATTATGGATTTCCTTTCAAGGTACGTTGATAAAATTGGTTTTTTCAGACCGGTAGTTCGTTCTGGCAAAGTAATAGATAATCACATAAGACTTATTTCATCGCGTTACAATCTTAAATTTGATTATGAGTCGATGTATGGGATAACCAGTGATGAAATGTTTGCATTTAATAAAACTGGTGATACTGAAAGTATTTATACTTCTATTCTAAATAAATATAAGTTACTCGAACAGAAATGCGATTTTGTACTTGTAGAAGGAAGTGACTTCAGAAGTTATTTGAGCCAATATGAATTTGATTTTAACTTGAGGGTTGCTAATAATTTAAATTGCCCGATTATTTCAATTATTAGTGGAGTTAGTAAAGATGTACCTGAAGTCCTTGAGTCAATACAGGTTATGAGAAGTGTGTTGGCTATGGAAAAATGTATACAAATTGGCACCATTGTTAATCGTGCCCGGAAAAATGACATTTCGCAAATAGCCACTTTTCTAAAGGAAGTAATGCCTAATAGTGAAGTGAATTTTGTAATTCCGGAAAAAGCATTTTTACAGAAACTTACAATGCGTCAAATAAAGGATGGATTAAGCGCTAAACAAATTTATGGTGATGATGTTAGCTTAAATCATGATGTAATTGACGTCAAAGTTGCTGCTATGAATATTGAGAATATTTTGAATAATATAAGTGAAGGATCCTTGATTATTACACCAGGGGATAGGATAGACGTTCTATTAGGTTTGTCGTTTACCTTGCTAAGTAATAATTACCCTAAAATTGCTGGCATATTGCTTACAGGCGGTTTTAAACCCAATGATCAGTTTAAGAAATTGATCTATGGACTTAAACGATTGCCGATTACCATATTATCTGTCGAATGTGACACATTCACAGCTGCTACCGAGGTAAGTAAAGTAAGACCACTTCTGTTTCCTGAGAATGAACAAAGGCTTGCTTCAGCCTTAGGCTTGTTTGAGAAATATGTTGTTGTTGAAGAGTTAGCAAAAAAAATTACAATTACTAAATCAAATGTTGTAACTCCGTTGATGTTTGAGTATGAGTTATTTAATCGCGCCAAACAAAATCGTAAACATATAGTATTACCAGAAGCAAATGATGACAGGATATTACGAGCTGCGAGCATATTGTTGAACAGAAAAGCCGTTGATATTACTTTACTTGGTAATGAGGAAGAGATAAATCAAAGAGCTGCTTCATTGAATATAAGCCTCAAAAATGCATTTATAATAGATCCTTTTGATAACGATCTAATTGAGGAATATACTGCTGAATATTACCGACTACGCAAACATAAAGGTATATCAAAGGAGGCTGCAAAACAACTAATGTATGATGTGAGTTACCTTGGCACTATGATGGTACATAAAGGACATGCTGATGGTATGGTATCAGGAGCAATAAATACTACACAGCATACAATAAGACCAGCGTTTGAGTTTATTAAAACAAAACCTGGAACTTCAATTGTGTCAAGCTCATTTTTAATGTGCTTGGAGGATCGTGTCTTGGTTTATGCTGATTGTGCAGTTAATCCAAATCCTGATGCAAAACAACTTGCTGATATAGCAATTAGTTCTGCGAAAACAGCAGCGATGTTTGGTATTGAGCAGCGAATAGCAATGTTGTCATATTCTACTGGTAGTTCAGGCAAAGGTAAGTCAGTTGAAAAAGTTAGAGAAGCAACGGAAATTGTTAAAAAAAGGCGACCTGAATTAAAAACTGAAGGGCCAATCCAATACGATGCGGCAATTGATGCATCAGTTGCAAAAACGAAAATGCCAGATAGTGAAGTTGCAGGGAAGGCAACCATCTTTATTTTTCCTGATTTGAATACTGGGAATAATACATATAAGGCAGTTCAGCGCTCAGCAAATGCAGTTGCTATTGGTCCTGTATTACAAGGTTTGAATAAACCCGTTAATGACCTGAGCAGAGGATGCCAGGTTACAGATATTGTAAATACCGTTGTTATTACTGCGATTCAGGCTCAGGAGGAGGATTCACTTTTTTAAGTCCCGCTGGTCCGATATACTCGGCATTGCTAAAGGCAAGAATAGGGTAAAAAATGAAACCTAGGAATATTAATCCAAACGTAAAACCGACTTCCTTCCCAAAACTTAGTGATAATAGATTAGTCATCCAAATGGCAAGAACTATGCCTACTGGAGGTAGAAAGATAAAGAATAGTAACCACCACCATGGCTTGCCAACAATCTCCAATAATATAATTGTATTGTAAATAGGAATTAATGATGCCCAACCTGGTTTACCAGCTTTTTCAAAAATACGCCAGTATACATAGATGTAAAAAGCAATTATAAAAATAATAAGTATCCAGAATCCTGTACCAGGACCATCATAACCATACATATCATTATCCATAGTAGTAATTTTTAAGTTTAATTTCCAAAGGTAGAAAAATATTTGAGTTTGGAGTATTAGCCCGAAGTAAGAAATCCAAATCCTGAATATTATAAAATAATTAGCTTCTGTCCTCTGTCTTCTAGTTTCCAGTTTGTCTTAAATCATTTTCAATATATTCACTTCCTTCTCTTCTAGAAATCTCCATTTTCCTCTTGGTAAATCTTTTTTGGTTAAACCAGCAAAAATCACTCTGTCGAGTTTTACCACCTCGTAGTCTAGTTGCTCAAATATTCGCCGTACAATTCTGTTCTTACCTGAATGTAATTCTATACCAACATGTCTTTTGTCCATTTCATCTGCCACCCAATTTATTTTGTCGGGCCTAATTAACCCATCTTCAAGTTCTATTCCTTCAATTATCCGTAACATATCATTTTTCGAAAGGGGTTTATCCAGAACAACATGATATAATTTTTTAACACCATGTTTTGGGTGAGTTAAGCGAGTGGTTAGTTCCCCGTCGTTAGTGAAAAGAAGCAAACCAGTTGTATTACGATCCAGTCTGCCCACTGAATATATTCTTTCAGTACAAGCTTTTTCAACCAAATTCATAACGGTACGCCTATTTTGAGGATCATCAGAAGTAGTAATAAATCCTTTGGGTTTGTTAAGCAATAAATACCGTAGTTTTTCGCTTCTTAAAGTCTTATTGTTATATACTACTACATCACCCGGAACTACTTTAGTGCCTAGCTGAGTCACAACCTTATTGTTAATAGTTATTTTCCCACTTTCGATAAGTTTATCAGCTTCTCGGCGCGAACAAATTCCTGCGTCAGCAATGTATTTATTAAGTCTTACCAACACCGGAGTGTCTGCTGCTTTTTTCTCAGCAGTAGCTTTTTTAGATACTCTTTTGTTCCCTTTATTTTGTGAAGGTTTTTCTGAATTATTTCTTTTAGGTTTCATTGACTATCTTAGATAAGCATTTTAATTAGTAATATATGTCTGCAAATATCTTTAAGATTATTCACATAGAGGGAATTTATTTGAGCGAAATAAAGTTTGTGCACTTTCTGATAACTCTATCGAGAGTAAATTCGTTATGTGTTTTATTATTATCTAAAATGCAAATGAAACATTAAGATGTCCCCACCGATGCCAATACGCGGTTGGAAATTCAGGTGAGCGGACTACCATACCATATTCGATACTTAGTCTTTTATATTGCAATACTCCTCCCAAAGAAGCATGTAACAACGAACTATTTATGTTGCTTATAGTATGAACATTGTCTTGAATTAATGTACCTCCTTGCAACGATGCATTATAATTTATCAAAAATATCGAACCGCTACAGTATATCCATGCTTGCCAACGAGATGATGCATCAACAGCCAATCCATGGAAATAGTCGTTAAAATATCCAATTCTGAAAGAACTTCCAATATTAGCTTCAGTATGTGGTACGCCTAGAGTAGCTCCAACCATCCCATTTAGCTCAAACCAATTAAAATCGACGAATCCTTTTTCAATAACAGCACTATATTGTAAGCAAAGATCATTTTTCACTTGGTTTTGCCAACCTTCGGATGGATATGCTGCTGCCATGGTACTATGTAATCTATTCTGTATATATTCACCGCCAGCAGCTGATCCAATCAAACCCACCGCCATACCTGAAGTTTTCTTTATCCGCTTCTTGTAATTAAACGACATTTTACTATTACCCAACAATAGATAAGTTGCATACGGATGATCCGTCAATTGAATTTCTGATGTTGATACTTCATCAGGTGTATAAAGGTGATGGGTTATACTCAGTGCGTAATAAATTATTTCGTCAATATCGCTAGGCAACAGGATTCTATTAATTGGTGATTTTTTAATAGTTGGTGAATAAATCTTTAAAGTAACTCCATTAGAATAATACCTGTCATTAAGAAATACAAGATCATTATCAACCGTAATTTCAACAATATTGTGGGTAATTTCATTCTGAGTCCTTACAAGAATAGATAGGATCAAGAATAATATTACCAGTGATAATCTCATTATAAATATCTTATGGAAAACATATTACAAACCTATCTTGTAAAAGTAGAAAAAATATTTTAAGAAGCACACTCAAATAATTGTCTCTCTGAAGCAATTTTTATAATGACATAATAAGTCCTTTCATAATTTCTAAACTACAGATTTGAAGCAGTCGTTCTTGAATTATAATAATATTAAAAATTGAAATGCAATAATTTTATTATTGTTTTCAAGTTATTAACTCAATTACACATTTTTACTAATTTCACTACAGGTTGTATATTTGCATCCTTTAATTTAGGTAATGATAGAAACTAAATGGGATATATTAATATGGGAAATCTTTTGCTGAATTTAAAAGCACAATGGTTCAAATTGCCTATTTTGGCATTTATCATTTTTTCATTTAGTGTTACTATTATCGCTCAAAATGAGCTGGTAGATAATACTTTAGATAAATCTAGGCAATTAATTGATGCTAAGAAATTTTCTGAAGCAGCAGATGTTCTAGGATCTTTTGAAGATCAATACCCTGGTAACATTTATGTAGAACGATTGTATGCACAAACATTGTTTTGGTTGCATGACTTTGATCTGGCATCAACAATTTATGAACGAGCTATTGGCTTTCATCCTAACAATATGGATGTTAAATATGAATATGCAATAATGTTGTTCGATTATAAAAAATATGAATATGCCAAAAAACTATTAATCGAATATGTTTCTGTCAATAAATACAATGGAGAAGCTCAACTATTATTAGGTAAAATTTACTATTATCAAAGGCAATTTAAAGAAGCTACTATACATCTTGAAAATGCGATTACACTAAATCCTGATGATAATATGATCAAAGAACTGTATCAACAAATTTATCGTATTATAGCTCCTCAATTATCTATAGGAGGTAGGTATCGTATTGATGATCAGCCAATGCATGCCTATGGTCCCAGCATAAAGTTTAACTGGTATCGGTCGGATATTCTTGATCTTGGTATTTCGGGAAACATGTTGAGGTATTCGGATATTCCGACTTCAAATTTAATAGCATCAGTGCAACTTTCTAATAGTTTTAATATTGCCAGTGCTGGCATCAATTTGAAAATGTCTGTTGGTGGAATTTACTCTAAAATAGGATCTGACGTTGATTGGATTGGCGGTATTCATTTAGTAAAAAAATTTAATAGACCCGTTCAAATTGATTTGATGGTAGAACGAAAAAATTATGATTATACAGTGAGCAGTGTTGAGAGAGATAGCATCTTGTTAGTTTCACGACTCGCATTAAATATTTCCATTGGTAAGAAGGATAATTGGAACGGATTAATTGGAGCTCAATCGAATATATTTCCAGATAATAATTATGTTAACTCTTACTATCTATGGTTTCTAAGTCGTCCGGTTGTTGTTTCGAATTTCAAATTTTATTTTGGTTATAGTTTTAATTATATGAATTCAAAGGAGGACCGATTTGAAGCAGTTGATAGCCTATCACAGATAATAAGCAATTACACGGATAAAATTGAAGGGATATATAATCCTTATTATACTCCAATGAATCAGATGTCGAATTCTTTATTAGTAAATATTAAGTACCAGATTGGCTCATCAACGGAAATATATGGACATACATCAATAGGATTGTTTTCTAAAATTAAAGCCCCGTATTTATACCTTGATAAAAATGATTTTGATGAAACAGTTATCGTAACCGGTTATAGTAATCAAAGATATGTCCCACTTGATTTAGGAGTTTCTTTGCAATCCCAGTTATCTAAAAAAGTAGATCTAACTATTTCGTACTCATATGTATCAACATATTATTTCTTAACCAATAATTTTAATGTAGGGATTAAATTATACCTAAAATAATGAGAACAAAACAAGATAGGTCGGATGAGTTATGGAAGTTTTGGGAGGCACAAGAAGTTACCAAAACCGGACGTTTCTTTTTCCTTATTCTTGTTATTGCTGGTGTGATAAGTATAGTTCGATTTTTTGACTGGTGGTTTCACCCTAATCATGTGGCTTCACTACCATTATTTGTTATTCTTTCATTAATTACATGGTACGGTCTACTACGATTAATTTTAATTTGGATAAATTATCTTGGGATAAAGAAACCAAAAAGAGCACATGCTGAGGACGGGCTGAAAGTTGCAATTTTTACTACTAGTTCACCGGGAGAACCACTAAGTATGTTTGATAAAACTCTTGAAGCTTGTGCAAATATCATTTATCCTCACACAACCTATTTATTAGATGATACCCAGGACCCCGCTTTTAAGGAAGTGGCTGAAAAACATGGAGCAGTTTGGTTAGAACTAGTTGGTTTACCAGGTGCGAAAGCAGGAAAAGTAAATAAAGCTCTTCAAATGATCGATGAGGATTTTGTGTTAATTATGGATCCCGATCATATTCCTTTCCCTAACTTTCTTGATGAAGTGCTAGGCTATTTTAAAGACGAAAGGGTTGGTTTCGTGCAAGTTGCACAAACATATTACAATCAGTATCGTTCGTTTACCGCACGTGGAGCCGCAGAACAAACCTATACTTTTTATGGTCCAACAATGATGGGCATGTACGGTTATGGGACAAGCGTGGCTATAGGTGCAAACTGTACCTTCCGGAAAAAAGCATTGGATTCTATTGGTGGGCATGGAATTGGTTTGGCAGAAGATTTAATAACATCTATTAGGCTTCATGCTGCTGGATGGAAATCCGTTTTTAACCCCGTAGTTGTTAGTCGCGGTCTTGTACCTGAAGATTTTGGTTCGTTTTGTAAGCAACAATTAAAATGGTCTCGCGGAGTATTTGAGATACTTTTTAGTGAATTGCCGCGATTATCAAAAACACTAAGCTTGTGGCAACTAATTTCTTATTTTGCTATCTCTACATATTATTTGGTAGGAGTAACGATTTTTTTGTACGTGGCCATACCATTTATGTATTTTTGGGGAGGATGGTTGCCGGCAAAAATGGATTTTGGGGAGTTTTTAGTCAACGGCACACCAATTATTGTTATCGCATTATTAGT
>NYYH01000036.1 GCA_002686705.1 Bacteroidota bacterium | reverse complement strand
TGATTTGTCCATCATTTCTCTTACACTTCGGGGTGTTTTTCTGTTGTTCCAGAGAAGTTTAACATTCTTGAACTACAGTTATCTATAACATAGCCAACAATATTAATATATAATTTCAATTAGTACTTCAAAAAAATTATAAATATTATTATTATGTTATTATAGAAAAATATTTATTAATTATCACTTTGATGGAAATACATACTGTATTCCATAACAATAGATCTAAATAAAATGGATTGTTTTTATTAAATGAATTATAAAGACTGTGGTACGCTTATTCATAAAGCTCTAATTTTTATTTGCTTACTATAAAAGAAAATAATAAATAGAATAATAATTAATTTCTCTGTGTGGTTCATGTCCTAAAAGCCATTCTATAAACCTTAACCAGTGTATTTAGGTTTAGAGTGTCAACACCAACCACTGGCTTTGTCAAGAAAGTATTATAAATTAAAGAATGTTCTCGTCTATCAACACTTTATGAAAGAGTTGATTACTCAGATCATGCATTTCTCTTAATCGCTTAATTAAATTGAAGCATCATCATTCCAATCTATCAAGGAATTATCCAGCTCCAAGCAGCAAATTAGGTGCCGATAGAAAACAAAGATATCAAAAATCAAATGTAAATGATGAATTCTTTTGTAATCCTTAAGATGTTTATAATTAAACTAATAAATTTTAGGCTCCAGCATATTTATAAAATAAACCTAGTTTTTTTGCCAGGGGCAAATTTCAGTCCATTTAATATTAGACCATTCAATAGAGATAGATTGAAGTTTATTCAAAAGAATAGTTCTAGATTCTTCAGAATCAACTAAAGGCGAACCTTTGAAATAGATAATTAAAGTATTTAATCTTCTCAAAGCATATTTTTTACTCAAATAATTACCACCATAACGTATGATTATTTTTCTTTTCCATTCAAAAGGAACTAATCCTGTTTCAATCAAATACTCAGCATCACGATGTTTACTTTCAACTAATATTCGAAATATTAAATATGAATAGTATTTAATCAATAAAAACAAAAAAATCATCATAATCCCAACAAACAAACTGTATACTATAAATTGTAACATATTTAAGTCTATTAAGTATTCTTATACGGATCAGCAGCATCACGCAAACCATCTCCAACAAAATTAAAACTCAAAACTGTTATAACAATAAATAATCCAGGTATGAGTAACCATGGACTTTCATTTAGAGCGCGTATACTCTGAGCTGATTGTAATAGTACTCCCCAACTTATTGAAGGGGGTTGGATTCCTATTCTTAAAAAGCTTAATGCAGTTTCAGCAATGATCATACTGGGTATTCCAAGACTAATGCTAACAATGAGGTAACTCATAAATGATGGTAAGATATGTTTTATTATTATTTGTAGAGCAGGCATTCCCATCAAACGTGCTGCAAGAACAAAATCAGCTTCACGTAGTTCGATCGTTTTTCCTCTAACAACACGGGCAAGATTAGCCCAACCTACTGCAGAAAGAACTATTGTAATCCCAAAAAATACTTGGGTACTGCTCCAATTAGCAGGTAATGCTGCTGCCAATGCCATCCATAGAGGAATAGTAGGAATACTTAATACAAATTCTATAATTCTTTGGATAAAGATATCTGTTTTTCCACCAAAATATCCAGAGACCCCACCTATAATACTTCCAAAAATAAAACTAAGTAAAACACCTGCTACACCAATAAATAATGAGATTTTTCCAGCCACAATAGTTCTAGAAAACATACACCTACCAAATTCATCCGTACCGAATGGGAACCACTGACCTGGTTTCTCAACACCAAAAAGATGCATGTTAGAATTAAAAATACCAAAAAAACTATATTCATGTCCCTTTTTTAAAAAACTAATTGGATAAATAATGTTTTTATCTTTTACATATGTCTTTCTCCAAGTAACTGGATCGACTTCTTGCTTAAGACCAAAAACAAATGGTTTGAAATGAAAATTCCCATCATTATCTACAAAATGGATACCTTGTGGTGGCATGAAAATATACTTCTCATGGTATTCTCGGGCATCGTTTACTGAAAAGAATTCTGAAAAAATACTCAGAATGTACATGATAATCAGAACTGTAAAACCGAACATGGCAAGTCTGTGCTTTCGCATTTTCCTCCAGACAAGTTGCCACTGAGATACCATATAATACCTATCTTCATCAGACAGGTTAGTATCTGTAACAGTTAAAATGTTAATTTTTCTGAAATAATCAACCAGGCTCAGTCTCCTTTTCAAGTTTGATACGTGGATCAAGTTTAACCAACAACAAATCAGCAACTGAGGTACCAACCACAACAAGGAATGTCATAAACATTAGAAGTGTTGCTGCAAGATAGGTGTCTTGACTCATTAATGATCTCAACAATAATGGGCCAGCTGTTGGAAGATTAAGAATTATGGCTGTAATAGTCGCAGCAGATATTGTAGCCGGAAATACCATAGCAAATTCACTTACAATAGGATTTAATGCAAGACGAACAGGATATTTAAATAACAATTTTCCCTCCTTTAATCCTTTAGCTCTTGCAGTTATGACATACTGTTTTTGTAATTCATCTAAAAGTGATGCCCTCATTACACGGATCAAACCAGCGGACAATGAAGTACTCACAACAATAATTTGAAGAGGTAAATGGCTCATCATATCTAAGAATTTATTGACACTCCATGGTTTGGAAAGATATTCTTCAGAATATAGACCATCTAGATCAAGACCAAACCATGCTAATCCAAAATAAAGAATGATCAGAGCCAAAAGGAAATTTGGTGTAGCTAATCCTAGAAATCCAAAAATCGTTACTAAATTATCACCGATAGAATATTGATGCGTTGCTGAATATATTCCAATAGGAATTGATATAAAATATGTAAATATAATTATTAGGAAAGCGATGAAAAAAGTAAGTACAAGACGTTCACCAATGAGCTTACTAACAGGTTCATCCCATTCAAATGAATGACCAAAATTACCGTCAATAAATCCAGAAACCCATCTAAAATATTTCTGGTATATAGGAAGATCTAATCCATATTGTACCCGTAAAGCATCAATCTCTGCTTTTGACAATACATTGCCTTGTTGCTCAAGCCTAGAAATGATTGTAGAGAGAAAATCACCAGGTGGTAATTGAATTACTAGGAAGGAAATTATTGAGACAAGCCATAAAACTAAAAACATGTATAGAATGCGTCTTATGAGATAATCTCTCATCACTATGATCTTTTACTATGTTTTTGTATAGCATACAAAAAACTAAAATTATTCCCGTGAAATTTATCACGGGAATAACGTTTATTCCGTCATCTATTCATCCAACCAGAACTGTTCTGGAAGGAACTGTACCCATTGTCGATAAGTCCAACTCCACATCTCACCATTTTTAGGTCCATTTCTTAGATTGGATCTAATCAATAAAGGTTGTGGGGGTAAACCTACTGTTCCGATAGCATAAAGGTTCTTGATTTGAGTTTCAAAAATCTTTGTAGCAATAACTTTGTATTCTGGATTGTCAAGGGTTATTTGTTGAAGTTTTTCATAATTTTTTACCTGTTGTATTACCTCTTCAGGTGGTTTCTCTCCTTTCGCTCCATCTGACTGAATCCATTTGTGCCACTCACTTGCACCATAACCATATGGTGGAAGGGTTTGCCAGTTTGTTCCAGACCAAAAGGGTACTTCTGCAACATCATATGCCCATGCAGGGACATCCAGTTCTCCTGCATTTCGTTTTTCTTGAAAAAGATTAACCTGAACAAATTTTAAATCTGTACGAACACCTACATCGTTCCAATATTTCGCAACAAGCTCTGCAGTTTTTTTCCATGCGGGTTCAGGCGCACCTTCTTCCATCTGAATAATAAATGTTTTTCCATTCGGACCAATCCTAAAACCGTCAGAATCGCGCTTGTCCATACCCATTTCATCAAGGAGCTTATTAGCTAATTTAGGATCGTACTGAACAAAATAATTTCCCATCCATTCTTTATAGTATGAATCACTTGGTACTGGACTTGCCTGCCTTGGAGTAGCCTTTCCAAAATAGACTAGATTATTTATTTCATCACGATTCATGGCAACAGACATTGCCTGTCGGAATCTTAAATCTCCATATACTTTACGTTTTACTGGATCAGAGTGATTAACATTGAAAGAAAATGTAAGTTCGTTTCCCCTCAAATATGTTAACAGTCTTGTAACGAATCCTCCAGATTTCTCATTTTCTTTATAAGTTGTATAATTAGCTAATGCTCCCCAACCATAATGGGTATAATCTCCTGCTATACCTTTTAGATCTTGGACTTCAAGATCCTGAACCATTAATCTTCGCAACCCGTCAGTGTAAGGAAGTTGATTGCCGTCAACATCGACCTTAAAGAAATATGGATTCCTCTCAAAGATCTTGTTTCCTCCAGAATCCTTTTCTACAAAAATATAAGATTCAATTGTAGGTTGCCGTGGGTCAAGATGGGCATCTGCAAACCATGTAAACGTATATGGTTTTTCTTTTTCCAGTAACATTTTTACCCAACTTTCAAACCCTAATTCCTTGGCTAAATTTTCAGCATCAGGATTATGATCTTTATGAAATTTTGACAAATAATGTTTTGGCCGAATACCTGTATAACCCCGCTCACTAGTTAATGTGATGACAAATGCTGGATTTGGAATCTTAAATTTCCACATAAAGGTGTAATCATCTACACGGACAAATTCAACCAGTTCTCCACCTGCTTTCCAATTATTATCTGGACTAGGAGTAACTTCTTTGTTAGCTAAAATACTTTTGTAGAAAAACTCAACATCATCAACAGTTAGTGGCCTTCCATCAGACCATTTCATCCCTTCTCTTAAAGTTAATGTAATCGTTTTTAAGTCATCTGAAAGTTTAAACGATTTTGCTATATTTGGAACAGGTGTTAAATAATCTGTACCAAAAGTAAGCATTTTTTGAAGACGCATTTCTACAATATCCCAAGAACAACAGTTAGGTGTAACAGCAGGTCCCTTAAGTATACCGCCATATTTTCCAATTGATACAAGAGGTTCAACTACAGCAGGTTCTTTTGGTAGCCTTTCAGATACAGGAGGTAATTTCCCTTCAGAAACCAATTTAGCTAGTGTAGGAGCTTCTTGATACGAGGTGATAGTGTAACCAGTAGCTGATTTATAACTAGAAGGAGTAGAAAAAAGAATTGGTAAATTCTTTTTCTTTATTTTTCCATCAGCAAATACACTTGTATTTAATAAAAAAAACATAGTGACAGAAACTAAGGCTTTTACAATCCATCTTAAATTTACAATTTTAATAATTAATTTATTCATTTTATTCTCCGCTTTTATTTTTAAAAAAAAAATAACAATGTTCTTCATTCAAGCAACTCTTTAGCTTTCTTTTAAGATTTTACTATTATTTCTATCAAGGAAAGCCGTTAAAAAGTTGCATTTCATATACTAATATAACAGCCTAATATATCATATTGCAAGCAAATAATATAAGCTAGATTGTATTTTTTATTTTTATAATCCAAAAACTAAAAGATACTTGCTGTATTTGTTTCAGCATAGCCTAGGCCAAACTTGTAACTGAATCTTGGGTCTGTATCAAACCGGACAATATGATTCCACAGAGCTCCTCGTTCATCTATATGACATAGTCCCCACCTGACACCATCAAGTGGATGTTGGTAACTAATTTCTGCTCTAAAAGCCCCTGGAGCCTGTGGTGTATTGTGGACATGTGACATGATTTCAAAATTAAGACCGTCACTTGCCCATTGAATTGTATCTTGTTCTGGACCGTCTCTATTAAGAAGTGCAGCAATACCTCCGTTGTAATGCCAAAGCATGGTTTCGTGGCCACTATTTGTAATGGGATTTAGATCAGAATGTCTATATGGGCCTTCTGGTTTATTTGAGATGGCAACTCCCCAACGTGTATCTGGTCCTGCATATTTGTGTCCCCCTTCACTCACTATACCCTCATATCCATATCCACATTTGTAATAAAGCCACCAAGCATTCTTGTAGAAATAAAGACTAGGATCATGTGTAACACCTCTAAACATCCCAGAATTATAATTAACATTACCACCAAACCATTCACCGTCTTCCATTGGTGTGAGGATGGTATGGTTCACTTTTTCCCAAGGACCATTTGGATTGTCAGCTATGGCCATACCTATACTTTCACTACGCCCTGTATAAGTTTCCTGCTCTGTTTGTGTCTGATAAACAAGATAGTATTTTCCCTCATGTGCAAGCACATCAGGCGTACATACTGTCCTTGAATCAAAGCTCCCGGATTCGCCACGAGAAACAGCAATACCTTGTTCTATCCAATTTATGCCGTCTTTACTTGTTGAATAGAAAATGTCCGCATAATCCCAAGGAAAAAGCTTACTGGCTCTGTTCCCTATTTGACTGCGTCCAAAATGAGGACCAGAAGAACGAGTGTAGAAAACATATAAGATCCCATCTACTTCTATAATACTACTAGGATCACGGCGGTGGATACCTGTTTCTGGTCCAATGCCTATCACAGAAGTATATGAGAATCCACAATACCATTCTGGACTATTACATGGATAATTTTGAGCCCTACTAGAAGCTTTACTAAGAGTTTTCATTATATCCTCATGTGTTATTATTTTCTAAAATTAATTAAGAAGTTTTGTAAACTCCTTTTAAATCTAATCCACTAGAAAAGTGACAAGCCACATAATGTTCTTGTCGAATTTCTTTCCACTTAGGTTTCTCTGAAAAACATTTTTGCTGAGCATATTTACAACGAGGGTGAAAAGAACAGCCTGTAGGTACATTTGCAGTATTAGCAACCTCTCCTTTTAGATGAATTCTTGATCTTTTTGCATCAGGATCTGGATTAGGTACAGCGGATAATAAAGCTTCTGTATAAGGGTGTTTAGGGTTTCTAAATAAATCTTCCGATTTTGCTAGTTCAACTAAACCACCAACATACATTACGGCAATTCTATCGGATATATATTCTACAACAGACAGGTCATGTGAAATAAATAAATAGGCCATACCTATTTCAGATTGAAGTTCCTGTAATAGGTTGAGGATTTGAGCTTGAACAGAAACATCTAAAGCGGACACAGCTTCATCACAAATAATAAGATTTGGATTGGTTGCAATAGCCCTCGCAATGCCAATTCTTTGTCTTTGCCCTCCACTGAATGCATTTGGAAAACGATTCAGATGTTTTAATTCTAATCCGACAAGGTTCATTAATTTCTTGACTCTGTTTTTCAAATCTTCTCCATGTGCAAGCTTCCCTATCTCAAGAGGCTCTTTAATAATATCAAGAACTGTCATTCTTGGATCAAGTGAACTGTATGGGTCTTGAAATATCATCTGCATATCCTTACGTACTTTACGCAAAGATTTTGAAGTAAGTTTAAGGACATCAACAGTTTTGGTTCCTATATTAAAATTAACGGTACCTCCAGTAGGTTCCATGGCACGAAGTATACATCGTCCAAGAGTAGTCTTTCCACATCCACTCTCACCAACTAATCCTAATGTTTCACCTTCCATAATTTGAAAACTAATGCCATCCAAAGCTTTAACATAACCCGTTACTCTTTTCATTAAACCTTTTTCAATAGGAAAATACATTTTTAGATTATTTATTTCTAAAAGAACAGGTTTCTTTTTGTGTTTAGTTGACATTTTTTTTTGAATAATAATTTTTATCTAATAAAAATAAATATTTATGCTAATCCATTTCGTTACTGTGCAAAAAACAACGAGTTTTATGTCCTTTTTCTATTTCTACTAAAGCTGGAATTTTTTTTTCACATTTCCCTTTAATTGCTTCAGAACATCGATCATTAAATCCACATTTCTTTGGAAAATTAATAGGTATTGGAACATTACCAGGAATTGCTTTAAGTTTTTTCTTTTTCATATTACCCAGACGAGGCATGCTGTTTAATAAACCTTTTGTGTAAGGATGCAAAGGAGTTTTTAATACTTGTTTAGTAGTTCCACTTTCTACTATTCTTCCAAGATACATTACAGCAACATTTTCTGTTATTTCTGCAATTACTCCCAAGTCATGAGTTATATATTGTATAGCCATGCCATACTGTTGCTGTAATTCTTTGATCAGATCAATGATTTGCGCTTGTACTGTTACATCTAAGGCAGTCGTAGGTTCGTCTGCAATCAACAAGGAAGGATTGCATGAAAGTGCCATTGCAATCATTGCACGTTGTCTCATACCACCAGAAAGTTGGTAAGGATATTCATCTATTGTTTGAGAGGGGTTACTTATTTGGACACGATCTAACATATCAAGTGTAATTTCCCTAGCTTGTTTTTTTTCAGAAGGTCTATGCAATATGATAGCTTCCATTATCTGATTACCAACAGTATGTACAGGCGATAAGCTTGTCATTGGTTCTTGAAAAATCATACTAATAACCTTTCCCCTGATTGCGCGAATAAGATCTCCATGAGGGTTGATGCTAGCTAGATCAATAGTTAAATCCTTCCCAGGCAATGGAAGTGATGTCATTTTATATAGATTCATCATTTCTTGTTGAGTTTGAATAAGTAAGATTCGTCCTTTAGTGATTTTTCCGGGTTTTGGTACTATCCGCATAATCGCTTGAGCAGATACACTTTTACCTGAACCACTCTCACCAATTATGCCAATGGTTTTACCTGCTTCTAAAGTATAATTTACACCATCCACAGCCTTCAATGTTCCTTGATCAAGGCTAAAAAATACTCCCAGATCTTCTACAGAAAGAATTTCACTCACTTTGTTTATCTTTGTAAATTGTTGGTTGATAAATTTTCATGTTTATGTCTGTGAATTTTGTTTTCCTTTTAAATTTTATTTTTTGATCATTTGTAAGAATAAATTTACTGCCAAGGTATGCTTTCTCAGGATATCTGAAATTCCATGGCCTAAAAAAACCAGTTCGGTCTACATTCTTTGTTAGATTGCATTCAAATCGAACAAGTTTGTTAATACTTTTTGACTGTGATGATTCAAAGGCTTCCATCTCAGCAAGACCCCAACTTATTCCAATTCCAACTTTAGTATGAGTGAATGCATCAGGGACATATGGACCACCACTAAGTGGAGGTGCTGACAGTTTTCCCTTTACAAAAAAATCAAATCCATTTTCTGAAAAAAATACTGTATTTTTATAAGGGCCTGTATATCCAGCAATAGCTACAACCCCATTACTATGAGGGAAAAAGAAGACTTCATAACCACTGGTAAGAACAGGTTTGCTTGAAATTTCATTATAGGGTCCTTTAGCTTCATCAGAGACCAAAACTCTCCATTCAACCTCTTCAGTTTGAAGGCGTTTAGATTGATTGAAATAAAGCCAGATAAGACCTTGCCTGACAAGAAGGTAAGGTGAATTCTGATGAGTTTGAAACAAACCTAAATCTTTTAATTTACCCCATGGTCCCAAAGGTGATGGAGACTCCAATACGAAGATTTTTGTTTTAACAATCTTTTTATTTTTTAGGTACTTCTTTACTACATAAAGGAAAAAACAACCCTTCCATTTAAGAATATCCGGATTTGTACAATTTTTTATAATACAAGCTTTAGTCTCATTCCATACCAAACCATCCAAGCTAGAAGCATGACGAATTTCTGATCCCTTTTTATTAATACAATCATAC
>NYYH01000035.1 GCA_002686705.1 Bacteroidota bacterium | reverse complement strand
GGATTGGTTCCAAAAAATAGTTTTCTGCTTTCTAAAAATTGTGAGGACAACGATGAAACTTGATATCCTCTAGACCTATACCTTACTATTGAACCGACCAACATTATGGTGATTGACATATAAGGTAATCCGATGAAAAGAAAATTATTCAACATATATTTAGTTTTTAACATTTAACATTACAAGCTTTCTGAAACACTTTATTATCCTTCTCTTTAGAGATATTTATTTGTTCACGGTTGCTATGCCCAAAATCCTTTTCTAGTATATTCAACAACATAACTAGAATTTCCCGATATACATTATCTGTATCTTTGAATTTATTCAGTATTTCTTTTAGTGCTGGAATTGTGATGCAATATGCAAGTTCTTCTACAAAATCTTTATTTTTATGATAATAGAGCAATCTAAGTACATTTGGTAAGTAGTCGGCCAATTCAATTTCAAAATTATGGCCTGCCAATCTTTGTTCATTTTTCATCTTAACTAAAAACTCTCCTCTTTTATAGTCCTCCCCAAATATAACATAGCCTAAATCCATACTACACTGTGCGCTAACATCAAAAGTTTTGCTGTAGTATTCTTCTTGCTTCCCTAAATCCAGCCTGTTCAAATGCTTTTCAAAACTTGATAAAGTACTAATACTCTCTGGATAATTACTAGTTATTTCATTTACGCATGCCGTAATATTATCAGGCAAATCAGATGAAGGATAAGCAAATAGCTCCGCAATTAATAAATACTTTCTCATTTTAATATTATTAAGGAATCCTTTCAGTTCCGGTTTTAAACCCAAATCCACCACCACCTTTAAGGTCATCTGTATTTATCAGTAATTCTTTTGCTTCCTCTTTATGTGCCGGAGGTATTATAAAGCGCTCATTATATCTTGGGAGTGATGTCAATCTGAATATATCATCGGCAATTTCACCAGTTAATCCTGTATCATTAAGGGCAAACTCAATCTCTTTCTCAGATAAATCACCAACTGTTACATCTCTTCTGTGCAAGCGTACTGCCATCAATTTTTTTAACACGTTATTTATAACGCCTGTATTTCCAGCTGAAAACAGGCTAGCCAAATATTCGGCTGGTAATCTTGATTTTTCAATTCCTGCCCAGAGGCTATCACTAGTTAAACGATACTTTGAATTTTCCACACTTGCCATAGCCGGTAGTAATGGTGGTACATAAAACAAATTTGGCATTGTTCTGAATTCAGGGTGCAATGGTAGGGCAATCTCCCATTTCTTAACAAATTTCCATACAGGAGATTTCTGAGCTGCTTCAATGGTTGAATCTGCTATTCCGTTCTTCTTAGCTGCATCAATAACTTTTTCGTCAAACGGATCCAGGTAAATCTCTCTTTGCTTTCTTACAATCTCCGTTTCATCACAAGTTGCTATTTCTTTAATTCTGTCGGCATCGTATAGCATAGCTCCAAGGTACCTGATTCTTCCTACACATGAATGCATGCATGCAGGTATCTGACCCGATTCTAGTCGTGGAAAACACAAAATACATTTTTCCGATTTGCCACCTTTCCAATTATAATAACTTTTTTTATAAGGGCAAGCAGTGACACACATTCTCCAGGCACGACACTTGTTCTGGTTTATTAAAACAACACCATCCTCACCTCTTTTGTAAATTGCCCCAGACGGACATGCTGCAACGCACGCAGGGTTGAGACAGTGATTGCATATCCTTGGAAGATAAAACATCACCATTCTTTCAAGCTGAAACATGGCTTGTTTTTCTTGTTCAGTAACTTTATCAAGGTTAACATCTTGTCTGGCATAATCCTTTGATCCACTTAAATCATCATCCCAATTTGGGCCGGCCATAACGTCTATATTTTCACCGGTTATTAAGGAAATCGGTCTTGCAACAGGTTGATCATCGCCTTCTGGTGCATTGAAAAGGTTCTCGTAATTATATGTCCAGGGTTCGTAATAATCTCCAACGGTAGGCATATTCGGGTTGTGAAATATATTGCCAATACCTTTCGCCTTTCCAGCACCGACTAATTTAAGTGATTTACCAAACTTTTCCCATCCACCTTTGTATATGCTCTGGTCTTCCCATTTGGTTGGATAACCTGTACCTGGTTTGGTTTCCACATTATTCCACCACATATACTCAGCACCTTTCCTGTCAGTCCAGATATTTTTGCAGGCAATAGAGCATGTATGACACCCTATGCATTTATCTAAATGAAAAACCATTCCTATTTGTGACCTAATATCCATAATCTTAATTATTTATTGTATCCTTCTTTATTTAGTTAAAAAACTACTTTGGTCATTTTTTTTACTATTACATGAGTATCCCTGTTAACGCCAACAGGACCCCAATAATTAAAATGGAAAGTAAACTGACCATAGCCTCCCATTAACAAATTGGGTTTTAAATGAACTCGTGTAAAACTATTATGTCCACCACCTCTTCTGTTTCCCCTTACTTGTGATTTGGGCTGTGTATAAGTTCTCTCAGGTGAATGGTAAACAATGCAAATTCCTTTAGGTATCCTAGAGCTTACACATGCCCTTGTACAGTATACACCATTATCGTTAAAAACTTCAACCCAATCATTATCTTCAATTCCCATCTCATCGGCATCTGTTTCACTCAACCAACATGGCTCCATACCTCTTGATAATGAAAGCATTCTCAAAGTATCTCCGTATGTTGAATGAATATGCCATTTTCCATGTGGGGTAAGTACGTTTAGCACTCTTGCCTTCCCCTCGGCCACTGAAACTTTTAATTCTCCATATGCTTCAGGTTTTGGTGAAGGTTTGTACGTTGGGAGATTCTCTCCGAATTTTATATAACCCTCATGGTCAAGGTATAGGTGTTGTCTGCCTGTAAGAGTTCTCCAAGGTACTAATCTTTCTACATTATATGAGTATGCAGTGTAAGCTCTTCCGTTATTCATTAATCCAGACCACAGCGGTGAATTATTATATCTCTGCGGTTGAATCTGTAAGTCTTTATAACTAATTCTTTTTTCCTGGCTACCATCTATCAAATCGGTTAATTTCATGCCAGTTCTTTTTTCGGCATTAACATATGCTCTGTGACTAAGCTCGCCATTAGTTAGTGTTGATAACTGCATTATTGCCTCGCAAGCTTCCCTGTCATCTTTGAGTGATGGGTAAGTTACCCCATTTATTTTTTGAACATGATCCCGGTCTTCAAGCATTTCTTCGTAAATATCCTCACATTGATAACTATTTCCATGAGCACCCAATCCATTTCTAATATTTTCACCTAGACTAATAAATTTATTATAGATCTGAGTATAGTCCCTTTCTACAATTGCTAAGCCATGCATAGTCTTACCAGGGATTGGTTCACATTCCCCTTTACTCCAGTCCTTAATATCGGTTTGTGATATTTCTGCTTTCGTATCATGCTGAAGAGGTACATTTACCACGTCTTTTACAGGATCCGGCATATGTGTTTCGGCAAGTTTACTAGTCGATTTTGCAATCTCTCGGAAAATCTCCCAGTCACTTTTTGCTTCCCATACAGGAGGGATTGCAGCATCCAGAGGGTGTATGAAAGAATGCATATCGGTACTGTTTAAGTCCGATTTTTCATACCATGATGCAGCTGGTAAAACAATATCTGAATATAATGCTGATGTATCCATTCTAAAATTCAAATCAACAACTAAATCCATTTTGCCCTCAGCACCTTTGTCTTTCCAAATTAAATCTTTGACAAAATCTTTACCTGATTCCTCAGCAACATCATTATGGTGTGTACCTAGATAGTGTTTTAGGAAGTATTCATGTCCTTTTGCACTAGACATTAATGCATTTCCTCTCCAAATAAACCAAACTCTTGGAAAGTTTATCTCGTTGTCTGGATCAGTGACAGAGTGAATTAATTCTTTCGATTTAAGTTTGTCAACTATATGTTTTTTAATGTCATCATCTTCAATTGCTCCATCGTTCTGAGCATCTTTAACAATATCCAGATTACTTTTATTATATTGGGGATAGAATGGCATCCATCCATTTTTAACTGCTTTTGCAACTAAATCAGCTGTATGCTGCTGTGAAAGTTCATTTTCCGGTACTGTGTTGTAATCTGCCTGATTACCATCATACCTCCATTGATCGGAATTAATATAATGCCAAATAGGTGCTTGTTGTAACCTAACTGCAGGCTGCCAGTCTTTTCCTGACATAATAGATCCCCAGGAATCCATAGGGGCAAGTTTTTCCTGACCTACATAATGATTAATACCTCCACCGTTTTTTCCAACACAGCCAGTAAAAATCAAAGCCATAGTTCCAGCTCTATAAATTAAATTATTATGGAACCAATGGTTAATACCGGCACCTATGATGATCATACATTTGCCATTTGTTTTTTCGGCTGTTACTGACCATTCACGTGCAAACTGAATTACTGTTTCTTTACTAATACCCGTATATAGTTCTTGCCATGCTGGTGTATACGTTTGTTCATTGTCATTGTATGATGTAGGATAATCTCCTCCAAGTCCTCTATCAATACCGTATTGAGCCATTAACACATCATAAATAGTAGCTACTGTCACTTTTCCATTCAGTGTATCAATATGTTTTACAGGTACGCCTCTTTGTGATTTTTTCGTTTTACTAAAATCATCGAACGTTACTTGACATATTTCATCGTTTTTGTCAATTAATGATAATACAGGTTCATATTTTTTTCCGTTTTCGGCATCTTCATATTTCATGTTCCAGTTACCATCCTTACCATCCCAGCGATGTCCTGAGCTTCCTCCCGGACAAACCAGTTCTCCTGACTTTTCATCAATATTTAAGAATTTCCAATCGCCATTTTCTATTTTCTCATACTGTTTTACCTTATTGGCACGTAGCATTTTTCCAGCAACATAACCATCCTTATCCTTTACTAGTTCAACCAAGTATGGACAATCCGTATATTTTTTTACATAATCAATAAAGTACTCAACTTTCTTATCGTAATGAAATTCTTTTAGGATCACATGAGTTACAGCCATCCAGAATGCACCGTCTTGTCCTGCGTGTAATGGAATCCACTGATCGGCATATTTTGACACCATACTAAAATCAGGAGACAGAACAACTGTTTTGGTCCCGTTATGCCTCGACTCAGAGAAGAAATGAACATCCGGAGTACGTGTCATCCCAAGGTTAGCACCCATTACAGCAATAAACTTTGAATTATACCAATCAGCGCTTTCACATACGTCAGTTTGCTCTCCCCATACTTCGGGATAAGAATTAGGAAGGTCGCAATACCAATCATAAAAACTTAAATTAACTCCACCCATCAACTGCAAAAACCTAGAACCAGCAGCATAGCTAATCATTGACATAGCTGGAATAGGTGAGAAACCGATAATACGGTCAGGACCGTATTTTTTTACTGTTGAAATATTTGCAGCACCAATTATTTCCAGAGCTTCATCCCATTTTATACGTCTAAAACCTCCCTTTCCTCTTGCATTTTGATATTTCTTCCGTTTTTTAGGATTACTTTGGATATTCTGCCAGGCTATAACCGGATCGCCCGTTTTTCTTTTTTCTTCCCTAAATAAATCAACCAGTGCGCCTCTTATTAATGGATATTTTACTCTTATGGGACTATATAAATACCATGAGTAAGAAATTCCTCTCTGACAACCTCTAGGTTCGTAAGGTGGTAATGATTTCTCCAATAGAGGGTAGTCCAGTGCTTGAGTTTCCCAAACAACGATCCCATCTTTTACATGAATATTCCAGCTACACCCTCCAGTGCAATTTACGCCATGAGTACTTCTAACAGTTTTATCATGTTGGAATCTATTATGGTAAAACTCTTCCCATTTTCTGGTCTTTGGTGATATTAAATCTTCAATCCAACTCATATTATATATACTTAATATTGATTTTGCTAAAATTGATGCTTTATAGAGTTTTTAGTTGCCTACTATAAATATCATGCTTTACACTTTTCTTTTTACGATTTCTCCATACAAACAGCAGTATAACCATAATTACAATTACTCCGCAGATGCCATATTTTAAAAGGAATACCTCATCTATCCTTGCAAATTGGTACTCTTTGTTCATATCACTTTTTTTCAATAATGCAATCAGTCTTTTCATTTCCTCTTTAGTTATGGGACTATCTGCAAATGAAAGTTTCATAATGGGAGATGTTGGGGTTTTAAGAATCATCTGCAAACCCTTTTCTTTGTTCACTATTGTGTAGGAATTTGAGAGATCAAGACCAAGAAAGCCCCCTAGTGCCACACCTTCAGCATTAAGCACATGGCAGGAAATACATGAAGGACCACCGTTTTCCAATCTACTATCTCCATTAAATAAAGCGATACCTTCTATTGCCATTTGGTTAAACTCATCTTCGTTCTTAAATTCAATAATTTCATCTACTTTCTTCTTGATTTCATTAAAGTTTGATGCATTAGCAGCACTAGCGGAATCGAGCAGCACGATCGCTGAATCAAGAATTATACTGTCATTTTTATTGATTTGGGATTTTCCTTGAAAGGAGTAACCAAATGATAGTAACAAACTGACCAATATACCTGTGAATAGTTTCATTATTCTTATTGTATTAATTAATGCATTGAATAATTATCAAATATTTTTATCAAATCCAGTTCTGATATACAAAATTATTTTCCACCTGTCAACGGGTTTAATCTGGGAGGCATGAGACCCCATGGCAGCCCCACCAACCGTAATAACATGAAAAATCTCACCATCAGGCCTATTTACTGTTTTTTCATCAATTAAAGAAGCTGGTTTTATAGGAAACTTTTCACTGGTAAAAAGGAACCCGTTTCCATCTCCATTTTCCCCATGGCAATTAATACAATAAATAATGAATAATTCTTTGCCCTGTTCAATATTTTCTGTTGTTGCTTCAAGTGGATTTTTTAATTCTAAACCTGCTTTTTTGAGCCCCTTATTGTTGTTTTCAAATGTATATGGGACCATTTCTCTTGGTATAGTCCCTACTACAGGTCGTAATGCTGATTTACCATCTTTATAAACTTTACTACTTGAATATGTTTCGTAGGCAGTTGATTTTGCCATATCACCACCATACTGGTAACCTCTGGTTTCTTTATCACTGGCACAACTCAAAAAATTTATTAATAAAGTAATTAAGATAAGCTTCAAAGCCATATTTGCATTTGAAGATGATCTTAGTTTACCTTGTATATTGTAGTTTATGCTCATAATCTCATATTACATTTATCTTTTTTCAGGTATCATAAGTTAAACTTTCTTTAAGGAAAGGATGATTTCTTGATGTCAAAGGTACTTTCCCCAAATATTTCAGCACGATTAGTATAAAGATGCCGGCAAAAGCAATAAATGTTCCTATTTCAATCAATCCAATAGTAGCGTTATCTCCAACTGCGCCTGGCATAATAATTAAGTAAAAATCAACCCAATGACCTATCAATACTATTATAGCAGTAATAGTCATATACTTAGGATTTCTTTTCGCATCTCTTGACATCAACAAGAGAAAAGGTAATACAAAGCATAATACCAGGTTTACGTATAATAGTATTGGAAAGTGATTGAAACGCGTCACAAAATAGACAGTTTCCTCAGGTATATTTGAATACCAGATTAACATATATTGTGAAAACCATAAATACATCCACATTATGCTAAAACCAAATAAGTATTTTCCAAGGTCATGCAAATGATTGTCATTAGCTTCTTTTAAATAGCCGTTCTTTTTTAGGTATAATAAAAGTAAGATTATTCCTGCCAATGCAATATTAAACATGCCTGCAAACACATACCAACCGAACATTGTACTATACCAATGAGCATCAAGAGACATAAGCCAATCCCAACTGGATGTAGAAACTGTTATGGCAAATATCACCATGAAAATTCCAGAAGTCGCTGTGCTTTTCTTAAGTATTTTTGGATTCGGATCAAGGTCTAGCTGATTAGACTGCTTTCGTAATAGGTAAGCCAAAAAAGACCACAGAAAATAATAAACAACCAACCTTACAATGAAAAATGGGACGTTCAGATATTCCGTTTTTCCTTCTAAAATCGTATCAAGATGACCTGTATCTGACCAATGATATAAATAATGAACCCCGAAAAAAGCAAATAACAGCATTATCACCCCTGAAAAAGGCAAGAAAGAACTTAATGCCTCGGGTATTCTTTGTATAAGTGTTTGCCATCCAGAAAAACCTAAATTATGAAGAGCTATAAAAACAACCGATCCTAATGCAAAACAGAGAAAATAATAGTTATTTAATAAGATATTTGCCCAAAATACTTCAGCCTGCCAATTGTTTAGGAATAATCCAATAAGCATTATTATCAAGCCAACACCTAGTAATATAAATGTAAAATTTCTGTGTTTCTTTAAATATTTAAATTGCTCTACCATTTATTCTTTATCTTTTAAATTCTCTACAAATTCAATATCAAAAGCACCATGTTTATATAGCAACTGTTCTATTGCCATTTTTTTATCTTCTGTCATCTCTGTTTTGTTAAATTCCAACAACATCAAGAAGCAATCGTTAGTAATCTGGTCATGATAGATCTTGGGTTTGTTACCAGGAAATAATTTGGACTTATAAAAAAAGGCGCCAATCATACCAAAAGCGGAGAAAAGTACAGTGATCTCAAACGTTACAGGAATAAAAGAAGGGATAGCAAAGAATGGTTTTCCACCTATATTTAAAGGCCAATCAAGAACGCTTATCCATGATTGAAAAAGAAGTGCTGAAATAGTTCCTATTGCTCCACTTATGAAGGCAACAATGGGTATCCTTGTGGGTTTAATTTTCAAGGCCTCACCTAAACCATGAACATGAAAAGGGGTATAAACATCGTATATTTTTATGCCATCTTTCTGAACAGCAGCTATAGAATCAAGAAGCTCATCTTCATCTTCAAACCAAACTGAGATATAATTATCTTTCATTTTCTTAGTGCTTTTCAATTTTTTTTCCTCCAAAGTTTTTTAAAACACTCTTTACTTCTGCAATAGCAATTACTGGTACATATTTAATAAATAAGAAAAATAAAGTGAAAAATAAACCAAACGTACCCAGGTAGATTCCAACTTCAATTTTTGTAGGATAATACATAGACCAACTAGATGTAAGATAATCCCTATGTAGAGAAGTTACAACTATTACAAACCTCTCAAACCACATACCTATATTAATAAAAATTGAAAGTAGAAAAGTGAAAACAAAACTTGTCCTGAGCTTCTTAAACCATAACAACTGTGGCGAGATAACGTTACAGGACATCATTATGAAGTACGCCCACCAGTATGGTCCTGTAGCCCTGTTTAGAAAAGCATACTGTTCATATTCATTGCCAGAATACCATGCAATGAATAATTCGGATATATATGCTATCCCAACAATAGAGCCCATAGTAATTATGATTTTATTCATTGATTCGATATGCCCTTTTGTAATGTAATCTTCAAGGTGTAATGCTTTCCTGGTTATAATCATTAATGTTAGCACCATTGCAAAACCTGAGAAGATAGCTCCGGCGACAAAATAGGGTGGAAAAATAGTTGTGTGCCATCCTGGAATAACAGAAGTAGCAAAATCCATGCTTACTATACTATGTACAGATAAAACCAGAGGAGCAGCAAGTCCTGCCAATATAAGACAAAGCGTTTCATATCTTACCCAATCCTTTGCAGAACCAGTCCAACCAAAACTAAAAAAACCATATATTTTTTTTGCTACTTTTGATTTTAAGTTGTCACGTAAAGTTCCCAAATCCGGTATTAATCCAATATACCAGAATAACAATGAAACAGTTAGGTATGTACTAATAGCAAACACATCCCACAAAAGTGGCGAATTAAAATTTACCCACAATTCACGGCCTGTTGGATATGGAAAAATATAAAATCCAAGCCAAACTCTACCCATATGAATTAATGGGAACAATCCTGCACACATAACGGCAAAAATTGTCATGGCTTCGGCAGCGCGGTTTATGCTTGTCCTCCATTTTTGACGGAACAACAATAGAATGGCCGAAATAAAAGTTCCTGCATGACCAATACCAATCCACCAAACAAAATTTGTTATAGCCCATCCCCATCCGATTGTTCTGTTTAATCCCCAAGTGCCAATTCCCTGCCATACCGTATAATACATAGTAATAATTCCGATCAACAACGCAATAACAGCAACAGAAATTCCTATATACCATAAGTTACCGGGTCTACCAGTCATTGCACCAACAATATCGCTGGTAATTTCTTTATAACTTTTATTTCCTTTAATTAATGGCTCTCTAAGACCTGATGTATACATATTTTATGATAGATCTATCAGACAATATTGGTTTTTCTATTGTTTCTTATTTTAGTCAAATACCCAATAGATGGTTCTGTATGTATTTCCTCCAGTACCCTATATTTGCGATTGGTTTTAAAAAGTCTTGCTACCTGACTGTTTTCATCGTTTAAATCACCAAATACAATAGCATTGGCAGGACATGACTGTGCACAAGCAGGAGTTATCTCTCCATCTTTTAAAGGTCTGTTTTCTAATTTCGATAATAATTTTTTCTCTTGGATCCTCTGTGAACAAAAAGAACATTTTTCAATAACACCTTTTGCACGGACAGTAACATCAGGATTTAATACCATTCTTTTTAAATCAGACGTCATACCAAGCGGATCATGGAGGTTATCTTTCATTGCATCTACATTGGTGTAATCAAACCAGTTAAACCTCCTTACTTTGTATGGGCAATTGTTTGCACAATACCTGGTTCCTACGCACCTGTTATAAGTCATTTGGTTTAATCCTTCGCTACTATGAGTTGTTGCCAAAACAGGACATACGTTTTCGCAAGGGGCATTGTCACAATGCTGACACATCATTGGTTGAAAGACTACTTTGGGGTTATTTTCATCACCGGTATAATACCTGTCTATTCTTAGCCAATGCATCTCATGTACACGGTTGACTTCTTCTTTACCAACAACAGGAATATTATTTTCAGCCTGACATGACAGCACACAATTGCTGCAACCTGTACATGAATTCAAGTCAATTGCCATTGCCCAGTGATGTCCATCATACTTAAATTCTTTATACAATGTAGTGTTATGGGCATGATCCTCATTATGTTGATCATCCTTTAGAGCGTCATGATCACTTGAATATTCATTCAAACTTAATTCTTTAACAATCTCCCTTCCCTCCATAGAATGATGGGTTTGGGTTTGGGCTAACAAATGCTTTTTGCCAGTCTTTTTAATTGATACAGTATTCCATCTTTCAAAGTTTGGTCCACTTTTTTTAATCAAGGGATAAGCATTGACGCCAACATTATTACCAGCTTTGCCAGCTTTAAATCTTCCATACCCTAAAGACAGGGAGAAGGTTCCAACAGCTTGCCCTGGTTGTACAAATACGGGAGCCTCAATATTTCCATTAATAATTACAACATCACCAACTTCAAGTCCTATATTTTTTGCGTCGGCTGGTGAAACTGTCAAGTAGTTATCCCAGCATATTTTAGAGATTGGATCCGGTAATTCCTGCAACCATGGATTATTTGCATGTTGACCATTTCCATGAGATATTTTGTCGTATAAAATGATTTCATAGTCATCCGTAGAAATATTTCCAGATGGTGAAATTTTTGCTATTGAGGAACTAATAAATTTTGGTTGTGCCTTTGTTTTATATTTTTCAACTTCTGTAACACCTTCTTGTAAACTCTTGGTCCAAAATTGATCAAAATCACCAATATTAGAAAACTCAGGATAGATATTTTCTTCCCAATAATTTCTAATAAAATCATAATAGTTTTTTTCACTTCCTGACCACCTGAGCAAACTCTCTTGAAACTGTCGAGTATCAAATATTTTTTGAATAGCTGGCTGAGCCAAACTATAATACCCCTCTTTTGGTTCAGCATCATTCCATGATTCAAGGTAATGACTATCAGGACATACATAGTCTACAATCGAAGCCGTTTCATCCAACGTTTGTGAAATAGCAACTGAAAAATTGATTTTCTTTATTCCTTCGATAATTGTATTCGGGTCTGCAAAATCGTAAACCGGATTGACATTATAAAGAATCAGTCCCTTTATTTTCTCCGTATTCAAGTCATCCACGAACTCATTTAATTCGTTGTCATCACATTTCTTTACGAAAACCGGTGTGTTTAAATCTATTGTTTGGCCATAGTTATTTAACAAATGATTTATGGCGTTCACAGTCAGTTGAATAACTACATTATTTGATCCAGAAATAACTAATGAACTACCTTTATCACTTATTAACCTCTCACAAATCTCAGAAATATCAAAGCGTAATTCAGAAGTAGTAATATTAGCAAACTTATTTGCTTTCGAAGCAAGACAATTGAATATATTTAACAGTACTGAAAGTTCTTCCGATGGCTTAATTGAAATTCTTCTATCGGCATTACTACCTGTTAGCGACATACCTGATTCAAAATGGACATGATAAGACATATCCTTTTTGCCCTCTTTAAGTTTTCTGTTTTTTACATATTGCTTCGTGAATTCAATCGGTGACAACCATGTACCCAGGAAGTCTGCATTAAAGCTAACTATAGTTTTTGCTTGATCAAACTGATAAGATGGAATTACTTTTTTGTTAAAAGATATATTATTCGCTTCTGGAATAGCAGATAATGATATAGGATCATAATATACAATCTTTGCACTAGGATATTTTTTAACAAAATCATCTAATAAACTAAGTGTTGAAGGGCTAATTATGTTAGACGTTAGAATAGTTATTGATTCATTATTGGAGGAGAGTTCCTGCAACTTACCTATTATTTCAGCGTCAATAATTTCCCAAGAAGTTTTCGCACCGCTTTTGAGCGGATATTGCAGTCTCTCAGAATCGTAAAGACTTAATACAGATGCTTGTACTTTAGCGTTGGTTCCCCCATTTGTTAATGATGACAAATCATTTCCTTCGATCTTTATAGGTCGTCCTTCTCTTGTTTTTACTAGTACGCTGCAATAATCGGAGCCATCAAAATAAGTGGAAGCATAATGATTTGCGACACCGGGTAAAATCTCTTCTGGTTTATTCAAATAAGGTATAGCTTTTCTAACAGCCATCTCGCAACTAGAAACCAAAGCGACAAATCCAATTCCAAAACCTAAAGACTTCATAAAATCCCTTCGGGAAGTTCCTTGGATATTATCATCGTCTGAAGATTCATTGAATTCTGGTGATTTTATTAATTCCTCACCATTCTTTTGTTTCTCAGATTCTTCTATACTTCTCCAATATTTCATTTTTACTTTTTTTACTAAATAAGGCTAGTCGTTAAAGCCCAATGGTAAATATTAATAATGACATCTTTGACAATCATTGCCTCCAATATCCTCAACATTTAATTTGCGATTTTGCAAATCACTATGCTTATATAAACTAATATAATAATCGTTCGAATCGGAATTTACCATTGATGTTCGATGGCAATCGAGGCACCATCCCATTGAAAGATCAGCGACCTGCCTAACCCGTTCCATTTCTTCCACTTTACCGTGGCAATCAGCACATTCCCTCTTACCTGCTTTAACATGCTGGGCATGACTAAAGAATACATGATCAGGTAGATTGTGTACCTGAATCCATTCAATCGGTGTATTTGTGTTTATAGATTCATAAATTTTATTAATCTCGTATTTTCCCGATATTGTTCCACTCTTCACAGCTTTGTGGCAATTCATACAAACATTTGCAGGTGGAATACCAGCAATTTTACTTTCAGTAACGCTACTGTGGCAATAAATGCAATTAATTCTATTACTGCCGGCATGAATTTTATGAGAAAATTTTATGGGCTGTACAGGCTCATAATTCTCTGATAAACTTAAATTCTTGGCACTTAAATATACCTCGTTCGAAAAGTAAACAAATACAAGCAAAATAATCGCGTAATGTATTTGTTTTAATTTGATAACCTTTCTGAACTTTAGATCAACAATAGAAAAAATAAGCAAAAACAACAACGAAAAAGCAATGATTTTGTTAAAATTTATTTTCTTTTTAACAGTTAACCCGTTTTCACTTATAGATTCAAGATAATAAGATATATATTTAATCTCTAAATCATCAAGTTCATGATCCTTATACACTCCTCTCATTATTTTCGAGGGTGGTTTTTTCGATACATCAATTATTCTATCAGGATATTTTTGTGCAATTTCAAAAGCAGAAGGATTCAGGTTTAATGTGTCAATTTCAATCACATTATGACAATTCACACAAACTTCTGCACCATTATTAAATGAAAGTTGCCCTGTGAAAAGGGCCTCACCTGTTTCAATATCTAATATTGAAATATTTTTTCTTTTCTTGTCTTTATAATACTCGATAATTGCATTTAGTTCGTCCAACAATATCTGTTTACTATCTTTACTAGCACTATCTGTCACAATTTCATTATCAGTTACTGCTGATCCACTAAAGGTAGAAATATAGTTTAACAATTCAATAATCTCACCTTCTGAATAATCCCAGTCTTGCATTTCAGTTTGGTTGTATTTAGCAAATAGTTCAACTGCTACTGGGTCGCCTGCTTCTATCATTGATTGGGATGATTGAATAAATCTTATTAGCCAATCTTGTTGACGACGTTCGGTAACACCAATTAGATCTGGTCCTTTTAGATCACCCATACCAATGGTATGGCAAAGTACACATTTACTATCAAACACATCGTAGGCATCAAACTGGGCAAACCCTGTATTCATACATAAAATAAAAAGTATAAATACCCCTGTTAACCTGTTTAAATAACTTACCTTATCTGATTTCAATTTTACTTTTTTATTAATTAATGAAGTTAGAATTATGAATTCTCAATAGAGTCGATCCTATCTTAAAAATAATTAGTGGTTTTTTATTTAATCGCACCTTTTAAGTACCATTTTTCTTAAATTGGCAGCTAAACTATAAAATTAATTTACTTTAACAAAAAAAAAATATAGTATTGTGCAAAAATTATGAAAAATTAAGAATTTAATTATGCAAAATAAAAATATTAAATGCCATTAAAACGAAATGGAGAATTATCGGGTAAACTATATTATTCCGTTTTGAGCCGCATAGTGGACTAGGGCGATTACACTTTTTGTGTGAAGTTTTTGCATAATATTCTTTCTGTGAGTTTCAACAGTTCTGACACTTATAAACAGCTTCTCCGCAATTTCGCGATTGCTTAACTCCTCCGCAATCAATTTTATGATTTCCTATTCCCTTTTGGTTAGAGGAATTTCTCCCACAGCTTTTATATATCTTGCTTCGTTAACTGAATTTTCACCATTTGATGGTTGTTCTTCGTGCAAACTTTCCGTATTGTTAAACGCAATACATATCATTCCTGATATTTTATTTTCATTATCATGCATTATTGATCGGGAAAAAGATACTGGTATTGCTTTACCAGATTTTGAGTAATAGGTATTAAATATATTTTGTACTGACTCTTCTTCTACGTTAATGTATGTATTGCTGCTATTTAAAATTTCTTCACCACTTTCCCTTGATAATATCTTGTCTATTGACTGACCAATAATTTCTTCTTCCGTATAATCGAGTAGATCAAGTGTTGCTTGGTTTACTATTGCAATTTTACCGTTAGCTTCAGTAATAATTAATGTATCTACCATCCTGTTAAGGATATTATTAAAATAATCTCGAGATACAGTGGTTTTCTCCAAAACTCCAATCATATTATTAAATGACTTTGCATAATCATCAATTTCATCGCGTGTACGAGTCTTTACATCTGCTTTAGCAGATAGATCACCTGATGATATTTTTTGAGCTGTTTGTGCTAAATGTTTTATCGGTTTCGTAATCTCCTTTACGTAAAAAAAGCCTCCAACCACCAAACATAGTGCTATGAACAATCCCACAAAAATAATAACACGAGTTGCCTGGATATTTGTTGCTTGATTTGTGTTAATGTATTCTGTCATTTCTAACGATGCTACCATTAACATTTCATCAATACTCTTGATTGCTTCATTAGTCACGGCATCCATCTCCTCCATCATAATAGCCCCCTCTGGATTGCCAATTGGACTTTCCAGTTTTAAAATTTCTAAGGCAAGTACTTCCGCTACAGTAAGACTTTTTTCAAAATCATTTAAAGCGACATGTTCATGTTCATGTCCAATAAGTTCCCGACATTCAATAATTTGGGCTTTTACTACTGTAAGTAATTGTTCAAAATTGTACTTCTCAACTTTGTTTCCATGTACAAGGTAATCATTTGCCGGCATAAGAAGCTGCTGGACATTCAATTTCAGTTTTTGAAAAGCACTTTGCTCCTGAGACTCCTCCACCATAATGTATGCAGTTTTCTCAAATTCGTTGATACTTATTATACCAACAAAAGCGATTATTGTATTAAGCATCAACAAAGCAATAATTCCAATCAGCAATTTTTGAAAGATTGTCATTTTTAATAATGATAATCGAAATCTACTTTTCATGTGCTGAATTTAGGATCAAATAATATCCAATTTTCTTGCTAATATACACAATGGTATTAACTAGTAATGAATAAGTAATTAAACCGTGAATTATTCAGTTAACAATAACAACGAATTTGTTTTCCTAACTTACTCATTATATTCCATCTAAATACCCATGCAATTAACAGTATTTATACAGCTGAATTGATAAATATGATATATTGATAAGGTAAATTGTACTTCAAAATTTAAATATTAAAGTTTACACTTTCAGTATTTATTGTTATGTTTGACAAGTAAATTGTACATATGAAAAAAGTAAATATTCTATTAATCCTGATTGCAATAATTTCCTTCTCAGGATATGCATCAGACAGTACTAACATTAAGAAAGATCGATATAATAAATCACTCCGGTTTTTTTATCAGGCTGGGAAAGTGCTTCCAACTAATGATTTTCTTAAAGGCGATAATAAAAGTGGCAAACCAATTGACTACTTTCAGAGCTTTTCGCTTCAATACGGGATAGAAACAGATGGGAGAAAACTTTGGCAGCAGTTATATGGTTATCCGACTTGGGGTTTTGCATTTTACACAGTAAATTTTTTCAATCTTGACGAATTGGGTACACCTTCAGCAATTTATACGTTTATTAATGCACCTATTATTAAACGGTTTAATAGATGGAGTATTAATTATGAGGTTGGCTTTGGACTAACTTACAATTGGAAGCCCTTTGATCTCAAAACAAATCCATACCAATATGCAATTGGCTCATATAATACTGCTTCATTGATGCCGGATTAGTAGCTAACATAATGCTTGGGAAGCATTTTAACCTAACCGGAGGATTTACTTTTACGCATTTCTCAAATGGTGCTACGCGTGTTCCTAATATGGGAATTAACCTAGTTGCTCCACGTGTTGGCATTAAGTATCAATTTAAATCACGTACAGAGTTTATCATAAATGAGATACCAAAATATTCCTATAAGTGGGAATATATTGCACTAATTGCAGGTTCTTCAAAGCAACTTGGATTTATGGTAGATGATAACCTTGATACAACTTATGTAGCTGAGACATATGGAATTTTCACATTTTCAACGGGTGTTAACCGACAGATTTCGTACAAGGTAAAGTTCGGAGCAGGATTAGACTTCAGTTATGATGGTTCTTATAATTCATATATAAGTTATGAAAACAATAAGACCACTGCGCGTCTTAATGCCGGCAATGGCAACAAACTTGCGATAGGTGCATATGGATCATTTGAATTAGTAGTAAATAAGTTATCGGTAGTAATTCAACCGGGATGGTATATATACAGAGAAGAATGGAAAGTGCCCGAAACAGCTTCTGAAGGTATATCCATTCCCAGACGAAAACCAGGTGGATCATACCAACGTATTGGACTTAAATATCATATATTAAATAACGTATTCGCTGGAATTAATGTACGAGCATACAATTTTTCCATTGCAGATTATATTGAATGGAATATTGGATATCGTATTATGTGGAAATAATAAGTTAAAATTCAAGAACTTCTTTCATCCCATCTAATATTTTCTCGACATCAGGCAGTATAGCTTCCTCTAATATTCTATTAAATCCAATTGGAGTAAATTTGGCTCCTACCCTTTTTACAGGAGCATCAAGATAACTAAAAGCCTTATCGGAAATTATTGCAGCCACCTCTCCACCAATACCCCCAAATACTTTATCTTCATGAACCACAAGCACGCGGTTTGTTTTCTTAACTGATTTGATAATAGTATCTTCGTCCAAGGGTAATAACGATCTTAGATCAATGACTTCTATATCCTTATTAAGTTCTTCTTTAATTTTATCAGCAACACTAAGACACATTGGAAGAGTATTGCCATAAGTAATAACACTCAAATCTTGTCCTTCCCTTCTTATCCTTGCTTTGCCGAAAGGAACTTCAAAATCATCAGGTACTTTTGTTTCAGCCTTCGGATCGTTGTATAATGCTTTAGGTTCCAGAAATAAAGTTAATCCTCTTGATCGTATTGAGGTTCTTAATAATCCTGCAGCATCATCTGCAAAAGCAGGATAAACTACTCGCAAGCCAGGGAAAGTAGTTAATGCCCCTTCAATATTTTGTGAGTGATATAGCCCACCCCCAATATATCCACCCGACGCAAGTCGAATAGTAACATTTGGCGCAAACTGGCCGTTACTACGCCAATAATCGTGTGAGCTATCAACCAACTGTTCCATTGCAGGCCAGAAATAATCAGCAAATTCAGCACCTTCTATCACAACTCGTATTTTTTCATTGAAACGTGTCATTCCATTTGCTGTTCCAAGAATAAAGTCCTCAGCAATTGGTGCATTAAAAACACGACTTATGCCAAACTCCTGTTGCATCCCTTTACTTACATTAAAGATCCCTCCTTTGTCCTTATTTGCCATATCCTGTCCAAAAATGTATGTATCAGGGTTATGATGAAATTCGGATTTAAGAGTCTCATTTAGCGCTTGAATGAGTCTCATTGATTCGCCTTTGGCTCCGTCATGCAAGCCATCAGGATATAACTTACTCACATATGGTTCGGGAGTAACAAATTTATAAATTGATTTGGGGTTAGGATTGGGTGCTACTAATGCCTTTTTATGAGCCGCTGAAATAGTCTTTTTCGCCTCTTTATCGAGATTATTAAGATTATCTTCAGTAAATTTTCCTGAATGTACCAGCTGAATTCTAAATCGTACGAGAGGATCGCTTAATTTAACGCAATGTCTCTCATTTTCATCACGATATAATTCATGTGCGTCAGAGTTTGAATGTGAATGGATCCTGGTACAATTTGCCTGAACAATAACTGGTTCGCTTTTTTTAATTGCATGTTCCTTAGCCTCTGCCATTGTATTCATCGAATCGAATACATTTTTCCCGTCACAATACATTATCTTCAAATTCTTTATACCTCGATAATTCTCAGCTGCACGTCTATTGGCTGACTGATCGCGTTGTGGAACAGATATACCATATTGATTATCCTGGATTACAAATAGTACAGGAAGTTTCTCTTTCGATGCACCATTAATTGCCTCAAAAACATAACCTTCAGAAGTTGAAGATTCTCCTTGTGAGCTAATAGCAACACCCCCACCCTTGTATATTTTTATAGATCTTGCAACACCTGCTGCATGTAGCGTATGGTTACCAGTTGCTGAAGAAACATTTTGAATATTCCACTCGGGTTTAGCAAAATGGTTTGACATATGTCGCCCCCCACTTGCTACGTCAGTTGCCTTCGAAATACCATTAAGTATTATTTCCTCTGCAGTTAAACCTGCAGATATAGCTGTAAGCATATCACGATAATAAGGAAAGAGAAAATCGGTTTTCTTGTCAAAAACCTGACCAATAGCAAGCTGTATCCCATCATGTCCGGCATATGGGGCATGGTAAGACCATCCTAAAGCTTGTTTTAAATAGTTTGGTGCTTTCTCATCTAACTGACGTCCTAATGTCATTAACGAATACCAATGCTGTAATGTTTCTATACTTGTGCTGTCGAGAGTATACTTTCTTTTATGTGACATAACAAACCTAAATAATCTGCAAAAATAGTTAATAAATTCTTATTTCAAATCATTCTAAATAACAAAAACTGAAATACGAAACTTTATGAGATCCCTGCCTGAGTAAGTCGGGTATCTTTACAATCAGATTGAGATCCTTCGCTATGCTACCAATAACAATTTTTTGCATATTGTTGATATATAAATATTTAGGCTCGCATTGATTTGATTTTAAAATGTCCTTGAACCGGACGGGTTTTTACTTTTCTTCTTGACAAGAAAAGCAAACAAAAGAGTCAAGTCAAAACAAATGCGCCTACCCGCTCTAGCCAGTGTCAAGCCCTGCTAAGTTCGGAGTGTCTGCGATAGCATACAAACGGCAAGTGCCTAACTAAACAGGGCTAACCACTGTCCATTCACCCGACTCTGCCCGCTGTTTTGACAGGCCTGCGCGCCTTTCCAATTCCACATTTTGCCTAAGCATCAAAATTTATCTTCTGAAAAAATATGATAACAGAGNGCATATATTTTTGAATCTGATATTTGTCACCACACTATGTGCGCCCCTTTTCAGGGTCTAAACCCTCATGATGACAACAATTCAATGTATTGATAGCACCTGAGCCGTCCAGCTTTCATCACACCGCGGCAGGGATTGAAGTGTTAGCTTGTTGAAATCACGATGATGTTTTTGTTAGTAAGCAGAGGCTGACAGTGGAAGCCCATGCATTACTTACAAAAACACATTTGGGATAAAACAACTATAAATGGAAAGCCCGTATGCCGCCAAAAAAAAAATATATATTTCGCAATCAGCTACCTTAATATTAAAGTTGAACATTAACAAATAAAGATTACTTTTGCACCGCCTTAATAAAATAGAATATTTTGGTAATCAACAAATAACGATCTTTCTCACACACAATATCCGAATGAATAATTTTCAAGAGCTGAATTTAGATAATGAACTAATTTCAGCAATAACAGAGCTGGGTTTCGTTAAACCTACTCCAATTCAAGAGTTAGTAATTCCTGTACTTCTCGAATCAAATAGAGATTTAGTTGGCCTTGCACAAACGGGAACAGGAAAAACTGCAGCTTTCGGATTACCTATGATTCAGAAAACAGATACAGAAATTAAAAATACACAGGGATTAATTCTATCTCCAACACGTGAGCTGTGTATTCAAATAGCAAAAGACTTACAGTCATATTCCAGGTTCAATCGTAACATACGAATAACTCCTGTTTACGGTGGTTCTAGCATTGAAACTCAGATTAATGAACTCCGTAAAGGTTCACACATAGTAGTTGGTACTCCTGGTAGAACACTGGACCTTATTAAAAGAAAGAAGCTAAACATCAGTAAGATAAATATTGTTGTATTAGATGAAGCCGATGAAATGCTGACTATGGGTTTCAAAGAAGATCTTAACAGCATACTTGAACAAACACCAGACAATAAGCAAACACTTTTGTTTTCAGCCACCATGCCTTCTGGAATTGTAAAGATCTCGGGTAAGTTTATGAAGAACCCGGTTGAGATAACCGCAGGTAACAAAAATACAGGAGCAGAAAATGTTAAGCATATATATTATGAGGTGCAAGCTCGTGACAGGTATGAAGCTCTAAAACGCATTGCTGATATGAATCCGAAGATTTATGGAATTATATTTTGTAGAACTCGACGTGAAACGAAAGAAATCGCTGATAAGTTAATTCAGGATGGATATAATGCTGATGCTCTACACGGTGATTTATCTCAAGCTCAACGTGATAGTGTTATGAATAAGTTTAGATCAAACCATTTACAATTGCTTGTTGCAACTGATGTAGCAGCTCGCGGACTTGATGTTAATGATCTAACCCATATTATCAATTATAACTTACCTGATGAAAATGAAGTTTACATCCACAGAAGTGGAAGAACTGGACGTGCAGGTAAGAGTGGTGTCTCTTTATCAATACTTCATATGCGTGAAAAGCATAAACTTAGGGCCGTAGAAAAAATGATTGGGCATAAATTTGAGAAGAAATTAGTGCCTTCTGGAAAAGAAATTTGCGGTAAGCAATTATTTAATTTGGTTGAAAANGTAGAGAAAGTTGAAATTGACGAATCTCAGATAGATCCTTTTCTTGATATAATTTATAAGAAACTTGAGTGGCTTAACAGAGAAGATCTTATCAAAAAGTTTGTTTCTGTTGAATTTAACAGATTCCTTTCATATTATAAAGGTGCAAAAGATTTGAACAAAGTTCATGATTCTCGTGAATCACGTGATTCGAGAGGTGATAGGGGTTCTAGAGGCGACAGGAGTTCAAGACAAAAAAAAGATAGAAGAAGCAGAAATGAGAATCAGGCAGAAGCAGGATTCTCAAGGCTATTTATAAATGCAGGAAGTACTAATGGCCTTAATCCTACATCGCTTATTGGCCTAATAAATGAACAAACGAAGGAGAGAAATATTGATATCGGCAGAATTGAGATCATGAAAAACTTTTCATTTTTTGAAGTAGATACTGCCTTCGAGAAGAAAATACTTAGTTCGCTTCATAATGCCAATTTTAATGATGTTTCATTAGTTGCGGAATTGGCAAATCCAAAACAGTCAAAGCAAGACAACAGATCATCGGGCAACTTCAACCGTAAATCAAACTTTAAAAAGAGGAAAGATAAAGGAAGGAAAAAAGGCGGAAGAAAATATTAAATCTTAGATGTTTTAAACAGAAACATTAAAATCCCTTAATGCATCATTAAGTGAAGTCTTTTTATTAGTTGTTTCTTTCCTGGTTCCAATTATTAAAGCACATGGAACCTGATATTCACCAGCTGGAAATTTTTTTGCAAAACTGCCGGGTATAACCACTGATCTTGGTGGCACTATCCCCTTATACTCTATAGGTTTAGTTTTACTTACATCAATTATTCTGGTTGATTTGGTTATTGTAACGTTCGCGCCAAGTACTGCTTCTTCACTAATATGAACACCTTCAACAATAATAGATCGTGATCCTATAAAACAATTATCTTCAATTATAACAGGAGATGCCTGAATCGGTTCTAGTACGCCTCCAATACCAACTCCACCACTCAAATGAACATTTCTTCCAATTTGAGCACATGATCCTACGGTAGCCCATGTATCAACCATAGTTCCTCTATCAACATAAGCACCAATATTTACATAAGAAGGCATTAATATTACACCTGGTGAAAGATATGATCCGTAACGAGCGACGGCGTGTGGAACAACCCGTACATCAAGATCACTATAATTGTGCTTCAATGGAATCTTATCGTGAAATTCAAACATTCCAATTTCCGAGGTTTCCATTTTACGAATTATAAAGTATAATATTATAGCTTTTTTTACCCAATCATTAGTTTTCCAGCTTCCATCAAGCTGTTGAGCGACCCTTAACTTGCCCTTATCCAACAATTCAATCACTTCTTCCACAGCTTCAATTACTTCGGGATTAGCAAGCTTACTCCTATCTTTCCAACTAGATTCTATAATTTCTGTAAGGTTTCTCATTGAAATTAAAATTTACGATAAAAGTATAAAAAAATGCTAATTTTGCCGCCTTAAACTTTTGTAATCAAAGAATAGAAACTAATTAGTAAATGGGAAGGATCTTAGCGATAGATTATGGACAGAAAAGAATTGGTTTGGCAGCAACAGATGAAATGCAACTCATCTCTACAGGTCTTACCACTGTTCATGTTAAGGATATTTGGAATTTCCTCGATGATTATTTAACAAATGAAGAGGTTGAAAGCATAGTAGTGGGTGAGCCTAAAGACCTTATGAATAGACCTTCCGAATCCATAAAATACATTGAGCCTTTTGTAAAACAACTAACAAAAAAATATCCACATATCCCTATAGTAAGATTTGATGAACGATTTACTTCAAAAATGGCACACGACACAATGCTCATTAGTGGATTAAGTAAAAGCAAACGGCAAGACAAGTCACTCGTAAATACTATAAGTGCCACTTTAATACTTCAATCGTACATGAATTCGATAAGCTAATTACCAGAAAAAAGTTAAATGATACTACCTATAACAGCATATGGCCATCAAACACTTAAAAAAGTAGGTGAGGATATAACCAAGGACTATGAGAATCTAGACACCTTAATTGAAAACATGTTTGAAACTATGTATTTTTCAAAGGGTATAGGCCTTGCAGCACAACAAATTAACAGGGCAATTAGATTATTTGTTATTGACCCAACACCTTATAGCGATGATTATCCTGAGCTCAAGGATTTTAAAAAAGTATTTATTAACGCCCGTATCACCAATGATGAAGGTGAAGAGGTTGATTTTGAGGAAGGGTGCCTTAGTATTCCTGGTATAAATGAAAAGGTAAAAAGGAAATCGGTTATTTACTTATCTTATTATGATGAGGAATTTAATTTTCATGAAAATGTAAGATTTGAAGGTTTGTTATCTCGTGTTATACAGCATGAGTACGACCATAATGAGGGTAAGTTATTTATTGAACGTTTACCAAATTTCAAGAAATTATTGCTCAAAGGTAAATTACGCGATATCAGTACCGGAAATGTTGATGTAGCTTATAAAATGATATTACCAAGAAAGAAAAGTAGAAAATAATAGTAGAAACCAAATAATAAAGCTTACAACTATGTTTAAAATTGCAATATCTTTAATTATCACATCAGTAATTCTATGCGCTTGCAATAGTGGCGAGAAAAATAATACTGTAAAAATCAGTGATATAAATAAAGTTGAAACCGAGCTTTTTAGCTCTAATATAACTGCACCTGATTTAGTTAAAGCACAGCAACTAGCTGATATGTATGTTGTTTATGCCGACCAACACCCTGATGATTCATTGGCTCCCGAGTTTCTATTTAAGGCTGCCGATATTAATATGAATGTCGGGAATCCAAATGTCACAATTGGAATATTTAATAGGATAATTTCAAATTATCCTGATTACAGAAATATGTCAACAGTTTTGTTTTTAGTAGGATTTGTATATGAAGATCAACTTAATGATTACCCAAATGCAAAGAAATGTTATCTGGAGTTTTTGGACCGTTTTCCGGAAAGTGATTTCGCTGATGATGCTGTTGTTTCGCTAAATAATCTAGGAAAATCTCCTGAAGAATTGATCAGAGAGTTTGAAATGAAAAATAAAGAAGATCAAGAATCAATCAATTAAACCTATTATTATTAAAACTTTTGATTTGTGTATTGATTGGGTAAATCGGTAAGTACAGTTGTTGTTAAAATCCAAAAGTAAAACCAAACCTAGCATTACTCAGTCCTGTAAACCCAAGCTCTACAAATAGCCCTGTACTAGGCGAATACATCCATCTTCCACCAACAAAGATATCGGCCTGAGTATTAATACTGCTATTATTAAATTTACCCTCTCCATTTAAAACAATACCAAAACCAGCGCCAGCATATACATCAAACACGGTACTATTAAAGGCGTGAACATGCCAGGCTGCTCTGGGTCCCACATAAAAACGCGGAAAGGTTTTTCCGTCATCGGCAAGGTGGAACTCAGCCAACCCACCAAAAGATACCAACCCAACTTCTCCAGTTGGAATCACTCCTACTTCCCCACTTATATTCACAGTAGGTATAAAACCATTAATTTGAGGAACTCCAACTCCAGTATTGAATTTTACGCTTCCTGCATTAAAAACGTGCTGAGCTTGTATACTAAAAGCAAAAATCGATACAAATAGAAATAATGCTATACGTTTCATAATTGTTAATTAGATTTTAATATCAAGAAACCTATTTGGCATAATTGATAGCTCTTGTCTCGCGAATTACTGTTATCTTTATTTGTCCAGGATAAGTCATTTCCTCTTGTATCTTCCTAGACAATTCATATGAAATTTTATCGGCATCTTCGTCACTTACCTGTTCTGCTCCAACAATCACTCTCAGTTCGCGACCTGCCTGAATAGCATAGGTTTTTACAACACCTGGATAAGTTAGAGCAAGTCCTTCCAGCTTTTTAAGACGTTGTATGTAGGCTTCTACCACTTCACGACGAGCACCAGGTCGGGCACCAGAAATTGCATCACATACCTGCACAATTGGTGAGATTAAGTTGTCCATTTCAATTTCATCGTGGTGGGCACCAATTGCATTACATACGTCAGGTTTCTCTTTAAACTTCTCCGCAAGCTTCATTCCCAAAATAGCATGAGGTAATTCAGCTTCATTTTCGGCTATTTTACCAATATCATGCAATAATCCGGCGCGCTTTGCTTTTTTTGGATTTAGACCAAGTTCTGATGCCATTGTAGCACTAAGGTTTGCAACTTCTTTGGAGTGGGCTAACAGATTTTGCCCATAAGATGATCGGTATTTCATGCGACCTACAAGCTTTATTAATTCGTTGTGCATATTATGAATGCCTAGGTCTATTACAGTTCTTTTTCCTACTTCAAGTATCTCTTGCTCAACCTCTTTACGTGTTTTAGCAACAATTTCCTCAATACGTGCAGGGTGAATTCTACCATCGGTAACAAGTTTTTGTAGGGATAGTCTTGCAATTTCACGACGTATTGGATCAAAGCCAGAGAGTAGTATTGCATCCGGACTGTCATCAATAATTATCTCAATCCCGGTCATTGCCTCAAGCGCCCTAATGTTTCTGCCTTCTCGTCCAATTATACGACCTTTTATTTCATCGCTTTCTATATTGAATACTGTAACAGTATTCTCAATCGCATGCTCGGCGGCCGTACGCTGTATGGTTTCGATAACTATTTTCTTTGCTTCACGATTAGCCGTTAATCTTGCTTCATCGCTAATTTCGCGAATAAGAACCATTGCTTCAGATGCCGCCTCACCTTTGAGAGACTCAATAAGTTGCCCCTTCGCCTGTTCTGCAGAATACCCACTTATAGTTTCAAGTTGCTTAACCTGATCCTTATGCATTCTATCAACCTCATCTTGCTTTTGTTCCAGTATTACTAGCTGGTTGTCAAGGTTTGATTTAAGAACATCAAGATTTTTCTGTTGTCGTTGAGCATCTTCAATTTTCTTCGAAAGTATTGATTCCCGTTGCCTTATCTTATTTTCATTTTTATGAATAAGATTATTCTTTTCAACGATTACCTTCTCATGCTCGCTTTTGAGTTGAAAGAACTTTTCTTTGGCTTGCAATATTTTTTCCTTCTTAAGAACTTCTGCTTTATCTCTTGCTTCACTCAGAATTAAATTGCTTTTCTTAAGCACTGATTTTTTCAATATAACACTGGTAATAACGAAACCAACAACTAACGACAGTGCTCCTGTAATAATTAAAATAATTGTATCATCCATAATTTATCAATTTTATGAGATGCAATACAGGAGATAAAAAAAGGCCCGCGGTAATCCGGAGTCATGTAAACTCCATTTTTAGAACGTCTAGGGCTGCCAGTATTTTCGAACTTCCAGCGTCCTCCGTAAAGGAGAATTATCTGCATAAAGCAAATAATCAGGCCTGTCCTACGATGCTTTGAGCTTATCCCTAATTGTTATAGTGTTGAATTTACAAACTGTGAATTACACGGGCACTTTTATATTTTTAAGAACGAAGTACTTTATAGTTTCAGATGGGTTGTTAATTCCGTATCTATTTCCATCAATTTATCTTTCATTTCTTTATCTCTGAAAGATTTTTCATTTTCAATGTGCATTAAACTTGAAGCGTACTGTAATGAAACCATTGCGTACAAATCCTGCATATCCTTATATTCAAAATCTTTTGAATACTTATTAATTGTTCGGTTAACATCATTAGCTGCCTTTCTAACTAACTCTTCCTCACTCCTGCCAATAGTTAAAGTATATGGCCTTCCCCCGATGTCAACTTTTATATTCAGATCTGTTTTCATTATCAACTTTTATTAAGATAATGAGCTATTCGCTTAATACCTCAATGCACCTATTAATCTCATCTATCAAACTATCAATTCTTTTTCTGCCCTCTTCAACACCTAATTCTATCTCCAGTGTATTTGCAAGTGTAAATTTAAATATTTCTTTTTGATTATTCTCTATTTTTATATATAATTCTTCTATTTTTTTTTTAGAAACTTTCGATTCTTCTGCCAATTGAGTGTTTTCCCTTTTAAGTAATTCGTTAATTTCAATTAATTTTCTAACTTTATACTCGATTCCGGCAATTAATATTTTTTCGTTAGCCATTGAGAAAGTATTCAATAATGTGACAAATTTACAAATAAATAGATATGCTGACATTAATAATAAAATCACTTACTAACCCGTTAATTGTCAGACTTTAAAATTTTAACCTGCTAATATGAATGAAGAATTCTTAGTTTATCTATGGACATATCAATTATTTAAACCCAACTTGATATCGTCTTCTGGTGAAGTAATTAACGTAATTTCACCTGGCTCTCGTAATACCGATAGCGGTCCTGATTTTTTTAATGCGAAGATGATGATTGACAACACGCAATGGGCCGGTAATGTTGAAATACACGTCAATTCATCAGACTGGTTCAAGCACAAGCACCAAACCAACCCAAGTTACAACAATATTATCCTACATGTTGTTTTTAATGATGATATGCCGGTTTACCGAAAAAATTCGGAATTAATACCTACAATGGTGCTTAAGCACAACTTTAGTTCCAGTATACTTGAAAACTACGTAGCTTTTCAAAGTTCAAAAAATAGCATACCATGTCATGATCTCATACATAATATTAAACATTTTGATAAGCTATCCTGGTTTGACAGATTGATGGCGGAACGGCTTGAAAAAAAATCAGATGAGATATATGAGTTTCTCGAATTAACTAAAAATAATTTTTTGCAAATCTTTTATCAACGATTAGCTCGAAGTTTGGGATATACTACTAATGCAGATGCTATGGAAATGCTTGCATCTTCCTTGCCATTAAAGTTGCTTCTGAAACATATGGACGATCTGATGCAAATCGAAGCCCTGTTATATGGACAAGCGGGTTTATTGTCTGATCCTCACAAAGATAAATATCCTGCCGAGTTAAAGAAAGAATATGATTTCTTAAAGAGCAAATATAAACTGCAGCCTATGGATAGTAATTTATGGCGATTTATGAGAATGAGACCAGTTAGTTTTCCAACTATAAGAATATCACAATTGGCTAACATTATTTATAACTCTTCAGGATTATTAAATAAAATTCTTGAATCAGAAAAATTACAGTCTGTGATTAGTTTATTATCAGCTACAGCCTCACATTATTGGATTAATCATTACAGGTTTGATACATTAGCACCCGGCAAAACTAAAATGCTGGGATTGTCAACAATTAATATTATTCTTATCAACACTATAATACCAATAATGTTTGTTTACGGCAAAATGAAAAACAATCACAGTATTCAGGAAAGAGCTTTCGATTGGCTGAGCGAGATTAAGGCAGAATCAAACTCAATAACAAATAAATTTTTGTCGATGGGAATAAAAGCTGAAAATGCGCTACAATCGCAGGCTATGCTACAACTTGAAGCTAATTATTGTTCCAAAAAACGATGCCTTAGCTGTAGGTTTGGACATTTGCTGCTAAACAGGGAGTAATGAGAAAATAATTTTATCAGTTGACAAGTATCCTAATGTTAGGCTATTAAATTTATGATTTTGTTACCACACCAATATTTAATAATTTTGTAACCAGTAAATCATAAAAATTGGATTACAACAACAGTAGACGGCAAGTACTAATTGCAATGCTACTTTTATTTTTAGTAATTGTAATTGGTGTAATAGGTTATACGCAAATTGATAATTTTGGTTTTATCGATTCTGTGTATATGACAATAATTACTATTTCTACAGTTGGGTATGGTGAAGTAAAAGATTTGTCCGATGGTGGGAAACTTTTCACATCCGGATTGATACTTGCAAGTCTCATAATACTTGGATATACTATAAGCATACTTACACAAAAGCTGGTACACAGCCAGTTGAGTTTTTTTATTCAATTAAAGGCAAGAAAAGGAGATCAAGAAAAATGGAGAATCATGTTATCGTTGTAGGATATGGAAGAATCGGCAAACAGGTTGTGGACGAATTACTAAATTTGGGATCGAAGCTAATAGTTGTTGATGAAAATCATGAATTAGTTATTAATAATATGGGTATGCCTGTGAAATTTATAGAAGGCGATGCAACTAATGATGAGGTATTAATTAAAGCAGGAATTAAAACGGCGAAATCATTAATTTCAACTTTACCAAACGATGCTGATAACCTTTACGTTGACCTTACAGCACGATCACTAAAACATGATTTAAATATTATTAGCAGAGCTTCAAGTGAAAGTTCGGAAAAAAAATTAAGAATGGCTGGAGTGGATAGTGTTGTTATGTCAGAAAGAGTTGGTGGAGTACACATGGCTACACTTATTGCTCAACCTGACGTTGTTGAATTTCTTGAGCACCTTACTATTCACAGTGACACTCCTACTCAACTTAATGAAATAATGTGTAATCAATTACCCCCTGATCTTATTAAAAAACCAATTAGTGAGATAGGAATCAGAAAAAAATCAGGAGCAAATATAATCGGCTTTAAAACTGCAACTGGTGATTTCATTATTAATCCAACTCCAGATACTAAATTGATACCCAAATCTAAATTGTTTGTTCTTGGCAATAACGAGCAAATTGCAAGAATGAAAGAAGTTATGATTGGGTCTCAGAATTAAAGAGATAATAAAGGGGTTTAGGAGATTATTTTTTAGTACTTTTGCACCATAAACATGCAAAACAGCATAACAATCAATATATTATGAAGAAATTATATTTAATAGTCACTGTGGTATTACTCACCTATGGTTCGTGTAAAGAAGTCAGTCAATTAACACATTTTTATATTGATTATACGAGCAATGTAACTATTCCACCAGCAGACGTTGTTGGAATCCCAATTGATGTATGGACACCTTATATACCTACAAATTCAGACGAAATATTTGGCAATAACAATACAAGTAGTGGACTAATCGAGGAAATTATCCTCACAGAAATGAAGATGAATATTACTTCTCCGAGCTCTCAATCTTTTGACTTCCTTAAATCCATTGAAATCTATATTATTGCTAATAACCTTAGTGAAGTGAAAATTGCCTGGTACGATGATATTCCTCAAACAGGATTATCATCTATAAATATGGAAACCAGCAATGATGATCTTAAAGAATTTATTAAAAAGGATGAGTTCAAGCTACGCTTCAAGACAGTATTACGTCAACAAATTTCAGACACTACTGACATCGAAATTTTCAGCACTTTTTTTGTAGATGCACAAATATTAGGAATCTAGTTTATCTTTGCATAAACAATATACTTTAATTGAATACCGTTTGCAATTTCATCAGCTTGTTAAAGTTGTAATCTTATCAAAAATAAATTTAAATTCACAAACATGAACAAAAACATACTAACTGCATTTGCAGTAATGATTAGCCTCACAGTTATAATATGGTCGGGATGTAAAAAAGATAATGGCCCCAAAATAGAAGAGTTTATTATTCAAATTGACAGCATGATTCATCTAGACACAATCAATTTTGGAGATACTCTTAGTATTAAATTTTATGGAGTAGTTGGCCCAAATGGATGCTATGCCTTCGACGAATTAGTTGCTGAATATTTTATCGAAGCAAATGAGCTAGCCGTAGAAAGTTGGGGTATGCAAACTTTTTTAGATGTTTGCACACAGGGAGAAATATATATGAACGGAAAGGAGTTACTAGTTACTGAAATTCCTGTCGGTGATCTTACCATTGTTGCAGTTCAGCCCGATGGTCCAAACATTAGCCAAAATGTTTACATAAAGGAATAATTCGTTTTTTAAATACTTGTTATGGGATTTGAGCATTCATTGTTTCATTGTATAACTCTTATTGGAATGACTTTTACAAATTGTACGAATTAACTTTTTTATTATGATACAGCACTGCGGATGGATTGGTGGTCCTGAGATAATTATCATACTGATAGTTGTAATCCTATTATTTGGCGGAAAAAAGATACCTGAATTAGCCAGGGGACTTGGAAAAGGCATTCGTGATTTTAAGAAAGCAACTGAAGACAGTGGCATTAAAAATGATATAAAAGATGTTACCTCAGAAATACATGATTTGAAGTCGGGTGTAAACAAAATTAATCCGAAAAATATACTAAAGACAGATAATTTGCAAAAACCTAAAAAAAAATAACCACAGAAAGTTTATCCTGCTTATTATCATTAGTAATACTCTAACATAACTTAATTGAAAGATCTAACAACCGGTAAAGAGGGCAAACGGATATTGAATTTCGCCATACCTATGCTTTTCGGAAATGTATTTCAACAACTTTACAATGTTGTTGACAGCATTATTGTTGGTAAAGTCATAGGTGACGAAGCCCTTGCTGCTGTTGGTGCAAATTTCCCTTTCATTTTTGCTCTTATTTCATTTGTTGTTGGTATTGCAATTGGAGCAACTATAATTATTGCTCAATATTTTGGCGCAAAACAAATGGAAAACATGAAGCGCACAATCGACACATTATTTATTTTTATGTTTTTTGCGTCAATAATTATTACGCTGGTTGGAATTTGGTTGAGTAAATATGTATTTGAGATGATTGATTTGCCTGCGGATGTAGCACCCATGGCCATTCAGTATTTTAATGTTTACGCAATCGGATTTATTTTCTTTTTTGGCTTTCAGGGTACAAGCGCCATTCTCCGTGGATTAGGAGACTCAAAAACACCTGTCTATTTTTTAATTGGATCAACCATACTAAACATCGCGCTCGATTTATTATTTGTTGTTGTGTTTAGATGGGGTATTGTTGGTGTGGCAGCAGCAACTGTAATCTCACAAGGATGTGCTTTTTTCGCAATTATTTGGTATATAAATAAATTCCATCGCCTCATTGATATTTCTCCACTTAAGATGAGATTTGATATGAGTATTTTCAAGAAAAGTTTACGGATCGGATTACCTACAGGCTTCCAACATACTTTTGTTGCTCTCGGATTTTTAGCACTATACAGGATTGTTAATGTATTTGGAACTCCAACGATTGCTGCATATAGTATTGCTATGCGAATAGATTCGTTTGCAGTTATGCCTGCAATGAACTTCTCCGCGGCTATTTCAACTTTTGTTGGACAGAATATTGGAGCTAATAAGTTCGAGAGAATCGGTAAAGGTTTAAAATCTACTTTGTTGATGATTAATTCAATATCTCTTGCAGTTACAATTTTCGCGGTAATTTTTGCCGGTCCGCTAATTAGCCTTTTTACTGATAGTAAAGAAGTTATTGAAATAGGCAAACAGTACATTTACATCGTAACTCCATTTTATATAGTCTTTTCAACCATGTTTATTCTAAATGGCCTACTTAGAGGAGCAGGTGATACATTTATCCCTATGATTATCACCTTGTTAGCATTATGGGCTGTAAGACTGCCTACATCATGGTTTCTTTCTGAAGAAATTGGATCAATTGGTATTTGGTGGGGTATACCCATTGCCTGGTTTTTCGGCGCCATTTTATCATATATCTATTACCTGTCAGGAAGATGGAAGAAAAAGGCTGTCGTAAAACACGATAATAATCCTGATTAAATTATTAATCATTACCAGAATTCCATTGAAATAGACATTACTGTACGAAATTAAATGTATAAAATTACCTATCTTTGTTATTGAAAAAGTAACCTATATGATAAAGGGATTTTCAATAGTTGATCGATTAAAAAGTTTTGTGTTTGCGATTAAAGGAATTAAATATACGCTGCTAACACAGCATAATTTTAGAATTCACATCGTGCTAGCAATAATTGCAATTATATTAGGTTTTTTGCTTAAAATAAGTTGGCTCGAATGGATTTCCATTATTATTGTTATCGGAATGGTATTAGCAGCAGAAATTTTTAATTCATCAATTGAAGAACTAATGAACCTTATTTCTCCTGATAAAAATAAAATTGCAGGTATTGTCAAAGACTTGTCAGCAGGAGCAGTATTAATACTAGCAATTACCTCGTTTATTATTGGAATAATTATTTTCCTTCCTAAAATACTTGAGCTTCTATGATTCTAATAGCTGATAGTGGTTCTACAAAAACAAGCTGGGTGTTAACCAATGGAGAAAAAGTTATTCAAACTGTTCATACTAAAGGATATAACCCGTATTACTTTAAAAACAAAAGTTTACTAAAAACTATTAAATCAGAATTATTGCCGATGCTGGTAACCAATCAGGTAGACAAAATTTTCTTTTATGGTTCTGGTTGTTCCTCTGATGAAAACTGTTCATTGGTTAAAAATGCCCTGTGTCAATTATTTCCCAATTCATATGTTGAAGTAAATCATGATCTTTTTGGTGCTGCGTTGGCATTATTAAAGAATAAGGAAGGTATTGCATGTATATTAGGTACAGGATCAAACTCTTGCCACTGGGATGGTAATAAAATAATCAATAATGTTCCTTCGGTTGGTTACTTGCTGGGAGATGAAGGAAGCGGCACTTACATTGGCATGAAGATATTAAAAGGAATACTCGAAAACAAAGCACCTGATAACTTAATTAATAATTTTTACAAATACTACAATATAACATTCGACGAAGTACTCAGTAGAGTATATAATGAAGCAGAGCCAAACCGATTTATTTCAGATGTAAGCAAATTTGCCGAGAAAAATATTCGAAACAGTTGGATACAAGAAACCATAAAGCAATCATTCGTTGATTTTATTGAAAACCAGTTAAAAGCATATAAAAATTATCAAAATTTGAAAGTGTGCTTTACAGGTTCTATTGCTCATCATTTCAAGGAAATACTATCGGATGTTTGCTTCGAAAGCGGTATTAAACTAGGTATAATTTTACAAAACCCTATAGACGGCCTTGTTAGTTATCATATAAATTCGATGCGTCCTTAATTGTCAATTATTTACTTGAAGATTAAATCCATTTACATTAGGTCATCAATTTATTGTCAAATAATAGTATTTGAACAATAAGGAATAGTCAGAAACTAATTATAAATAAAACTTTTCTTGCGAAACCAAACAAGCCATTATCCGTATATATTATCTACTTTTGTGTAGAATATTGCGATTATAATATGTCTGAATCGAAAAAAAAATACGAACAAGAACGGCTTGAAATTTTACGACAATATAAGCGACTAATTGAAGTATGGCAAACACGTAAAAATACTAAAGACAAATGGCTAGTTCGTAAAGCGTTCAGACTTGCTGCTGATGCACATATTAATATGCGCCGAAAATCGGGTGAGCCGTTTATTTTACATCCCATATCTGTTGCAATTGTTGCAGCTGAAGAAATAGGGCTTGGTCGAACTTCAATAATTTCTGCTTTACTACATGATTCTATTGAAGATACAGATATGACCCTCGAGGAAATCGAAGGTATTTTTGGATCTGAAGTTGCCAATATTATTAACGGACTTACTAAGATAGACTCAATATCAGACTCATCGACAACTGCCCAAGCCGAAACTATAAAAAAAATACTTTTTACGCTTTCGGATGATGTAAGGGTAATACTTATAAAACTTGCTGATCGTCTTCACAACATGCGCACACTTGAAAGTATGCCACGAGATAAACAGCTAAAAGTTGTATCCGAAACTCAATATATCTATGCACCACTCGCCTACCGTTTAGGATTATACAAAATAAAAAGTGAACTTGAAGAATTATCTTTCAAGTTTTCGCAGCCTAAAATATATTCTGAAATAATTGATAAAATAGCTAGGTCGGACAAAAAAAGGCAACAGCAGTTTAACAATCTTAGTAAACCTATAACGAAGGAGTTACAAAAACTTAATTGCAAATTTGAAGTAAAGCTAAACGTTAAAACTGCTTTTTCTATTTGGCAAAAGATGAACAAACGGAAAGTTTCCTTCAAAGATATTTACAACACATTCTCAGTTGATATAATTTTGGAAGCTGATCCTTCTACCGAAAAACTTCTTTGCTGGTCAGCCTATTCAATAGTCACAGGAATGTACAGATCTAACAGTAAACGTTTAAGAGACTGGATAAGTACTCCAAAAGCAAATGGTTATGAAGCTATTCATACCACAATTATGAATCCTGCCGGGCAATGGATTGATTTACATATCCAAAGTACGCGTATGGATGAGATTGCCAATAAGGGTTATGCTGCCTACTGGAAATACAAAGATCTTGGGAAGATTGATACCAGCCTCGAGAATTGGTTAAATAAAACTAAATTACTACTTGAGGAGAATACTGAAGATACTTTCGATTTCATTCATGATTTTAAAAGAAATCTTTTCTCTGATGAGATTTTTGTATTCACTCCTGCCGGAGAAATGGTAAACATGCCAGCCGGAGCCACTGTACTTGACTTTGCATATACAATCCATACCGATATTGGAGACCAATGTATTGGAGCAAATATTAACCATCGCCTTGTACCTTTAGGGTATAAAATTCAGTCTGGTGACCAGGTTGAAATAATTACATCCAAAATTCAAACCCCAATTGAAGATTGGTACAAATATGTTGTTACTGCTCGTGCTAAAACACGGATTGCTAACGCCATAAAAAACACAAGAAAACAATTCAAGAAAATCGGAGAAGAGAAACTTAATGGTTATCTTAAACAACTAAACATAGAAAACACCAAGCACAACATATATTTATTATTATCAGGCAGTAAAATAAAAGGACACATTGATCTTTATTACTTTATTGCACAAGACATGATAGGCTTTAAAGAAATAAAGGAAATAATGCAGCCTCATGAAAGTCGATTAAACTGGATAAAGAATATTAAACTGCCATTTAAAAAACCAAAAGTTGTGTCTGTTTCTGAAAATAATGAAGAAGAATCCAAAACTCCTGAAAGTATTGATGAGAAGAAATATATTTCCGACTTCAACACTCTGGAGTATACGGTTTCTGAGTGTTGCAATCCTTTACCTGGTGATAGTGTTCTGGGATTGATATTTCCTAATGAACCAATCCAAATACATCTTACAGACTGCGACGTTGGTATTAGGTTAATGTCTCAACATGGAAAGAATATTGTAAAAGCAAAGTGGAAACAAAAAGCAGGTATCACATTTCTTGCAGGAATAAATATTAAAGCTACTGATAATATTGGATTAATTCAAGAAATAGTAACTCCCATAACCGAAGAATTTAATATCAATATTCGATCGTTTGACCTAAAAAGTAGTGAAGGGTTAGTAAATATGGATATTACACTGTATGTATCAAGCACTAAGAATTTCAAAATGTTGATGACAAGATTAAAAAAGATCAAATCAATAATAAAAGTAACAAGATTAGATAAAATTTAGTTAGTTTAATTATTTATATTCATACTAAATAGAGAAAATTTATTAATTTTACGGCAAAATATCAATAGTATGAAATTAAGTACTAAGAAAGATACATTCGAGGCTGTAAAAAAGCTGTTTACAGAACATTTGGAATCAAGGGGGCATAGAAAAACACCTGAACGCTATACAATATTAAAAGAAATTTATGCCACCGAAGGACATTTTGATATCGAAACCCTATATATTAGAATGAAGAATAATAAATATAGGGTTAGCAGAGCCACACTTTACAATACTATTGAGCTTCTGCTTGACTGTAATCTCGTTACCAAGCATCAATTTGGAAATAATTGTGCACAGTTTGAACGTTCATTCAAATTTAAGCAGCACGATCATTTTGTTTGTATTGCAAACGGTAAAGTACTAGAATTTTGCGATCCCAGAATTCAGGAAATTCAAAAGTCAGTTGAAGAATCGTTAGGTGTTGAGGTTGTTTACCATTCTCTTACATTCTATGGGAAATGTGATAACCAAAAACAAGACGATAAAAAGAAAAGTTAGTAATTTTTGAAAACTATTCTTTTCTTGCAATCACAATTTATTAATTTTGTCACTATAATTAACCCTGTTCATTCAGGGTTTTTTAATGTTGATCGATATATTTATGATAAGAGTTTGATTATTAAACCGTAATAATGTTTACAGTATGAAAATTGATGTTCTGTTAGGTTTACAGTGGGGAGATGAAGGTAAGGGTAAAGTAGTTGATGTATTAACCCCTCAATATGATATAATAGCGCGCTTTCAGGGTGGGCCAAATGCTGGACATACAATCGAATTTGATGATAAAAAGTTCATTCTCCACACGATACCTTCCGGAATTTTTAACAAACGAACAATAAATGTAATTGGGAATGGTGTTATTATCGACCCTTTCATACTACGAAAAGAAATAAGTAATCTTTCAAAAAGTGGAATCAATGTTGGAGAAAACTTATTGGTCTCACGTAAAGCCCACTTGATAATGCCGACACATCGATTACTTGATGCTGTGTATGAGAAAGCGAAAGGAGAAAATAAGATTGGGTCAACTCTCAAAGGAATAGGCCCTTGTTATACTGATAAAGTTAGTAGAAACGGCATAAGAGTTGGTGATATTGAGCATAGTACTTTTGATAAGCGATACAAAAATGCACGAGAACGACACATTCGTATTATCGAACAGTATGATACTGATTATGAGGATATAACTATTGATGGAATAAAGTTTATTGAATACGAAAACCAATGGCATGACGCACTCAAAGAACTTAATAAACTTAAAAAAATTAATAGCGAATATTATTTGAACAAGCAACTTGATGCGGGCAAGAAAATATTGGCTGAAGGTGCTCAAGGAACATTACTAGATATAGACTTTGGTTCATATCCCTTTGTTACTTCTTCTAACACTACTGTTGCGGCTGTATGTACTGGCTTGGGTATTGCCCCAAAAAATATTGGCAAAATATTTGGCATATTTAAAGCATATTGCACAAGAGTTGGAAGCGGTCCATTTCCTACTGAATTGTTCGATGAAGATGGTGATATACTACGAAAAGTTGGAAAAGAATTTGGCTCAACAACAGGTAGGCCACGACGATGTGGATGGCTGGATATTCCTGTTTTAAAATATGCTATAATGCTTGACGGTGTCACTGAGTTAATGATGATGAAATCAGATGTTATGAATCAGTTTCATGAAATAAAAGTTGCCACAAAATACAAATATAACGGCATAGTTACAGATGAAATTCCTTTTGACGAAGCTGAAGGTTCAGTTTCTCCTGTATACACTTCATTACCAGGTTGGTCCACCGATTCAATAGTTAGCTCAACATATGAGGAATTACCTCAGGAATTAAAGGATTATATAAAATTCATTGAGGAAAGTGTTGGTGTTCCTGTTAAACTTGTTTCATTTGGACCAGACAGAAAAGAAACTATAATGAGATAAAACTAAGTATTGAGAATGAATTTTTTCACATACTTAAATACATTTCACATATTTATTTATTACAATATCTCTTTATAACATTATAGGCTTCAGTAATGCCCAACTCACCTGCTTTACTTAAATCTTTACAAGCAAGTTTAATTTCATCAAGATATAAAAGAGTTAAGGCTCTATTATAATAAGCTTCTGCCAAATTAGGTTGTAATTTTATAGCCATAGAGTAATCATCAATTGCTCTGTGGAATTTTTTAATACTTAGTTTTACATTTGCCCTGTTATAGTACACAAACGGTAATCTTGAATTAAGCGAAATCACCTTATCAAAATCGATTAGAACAGCTTGATGATCAGGAGGTTCAATATTGGCTTTTTGCTTATTTGACATAGAATTTCTACTAATAGTTATTGAATTAGTATATCGATTATCTGAATAAATAAATTCATCCATTTCGTACCGTAAAGTTCCTCGATTTAAGAATGCATATGAAATCGTTGAATCATAACTTAGAGCAATATCGTATGCATTAATTGCTGTATAATAATTTTGCAACATGCTATTTATTACGCCTTTCAAAAAATAAGCTCCAGCAGTATCTCCAGCAATTAATATGGCACTATCAATTCGCTGTAATTCAGTTAATGCTTTTTCTTTTGTTACTGGCCACTCACGTGTTGTAAAAACAAACCTAATTCCCAATTTATTGTCGGCATTGAATGCAGAAATATTTTCATCAAAATATTCATACTGCTTATATTTCATATAAATAGAATCGGGAAGATCAAATGCATATACCAGGAAGAAATTTGATTTTGGAATAATGTTTATGCGTTTAAATTGCACTCTTCCTTTTTCCATATTACCATTTACAAAGTCTGCTTCAAATTCAATTATCCTGTTAAAATATGCTGAATCAGCATATCTGCTATAAAGAACCCTACGATCTGTATGGCCTCCATTTGCAGCATCAATTATTTCCATTGCTCGATTCTGGTCATCTTTTGCTCCCTTAGTATTATTCAATTCTTCTCTAACTACCGATCTATTTATATATGCACCGGCAAAATCTGGAAATATTTCAATGGCAGTTGTAAAATCAGTTTCGGCAGCAGAATAGTCTTTGAGTAAATAATACAAGTTGCCTCTGTTAAAATATGTGTATACATTATAAGGATTAATCCTGGTGACCTCATTATAAGCATCAACAGCTTCTCTATAATTTTTTCCAGATGCATAAACAATTGCCAGATTATAATACGTTAAAGCATTATTAGGATCCAGATCGATCACTTTCCAGTAGTTTGAAATAGTATTAGTTGTATCAGCTAACTTTAAATACGTTAATGCACGTTGAAAATAAACGTACGGATTACTGTTATCTAATGTAATGGCGTGATCATAATCAGCAAGGGCAGATTCCATACTATCAAGCTCATATTTAATCATTCCTCTTTTTACCCAAGCTTCAACATTAAAATAATCAAGATAAATTGCTCTGTCTATGTCTTTGAGAGCCTCAGTATCGTCATCAAGAAAATGCCTTGCAATACCACGATTAAGCCATGCTGAGGCAACATTATTCTCCAGATTAATAGCAGAAGAAAAATCATCAATAGCACCTGTAAAATCATGGAGATGCATTTTTGTATCACCACGAGCCAGAAAAAAATCGGCATTAAATGGATCAATCTCCAGAGCTTTATTAAAATCTCTTACAGCATGAGCATAATCCAATTGCCTGTCGTACGAAATACCTCTATATTGATATGCACGAGCGTAAAGCGGATGAAACGATACGGTTTTTGTAAAATCGTTCACAGCTCCTCTGTAGTCTCCAAGACTGAATTTTGCAATACCTCGCAAAAAAAATGCCTCAAATCCATCTTGCTTTGAAGATATCGCAATATTGAAACTTTTTATTGCTTCAAGATATTTTTGTTTTTGAAGTTCAGACTGCCCCTTTCCAATGAAATGATGATAATTAATTTGAGAAAAAGACGATGCGGTAATGAAAGCCATGAGTATTACAACAAAAAGAAACTTATTGTGGAACATGGCTATGAATTAGAGATCGTTTTTAAATAAGAATAAGTCTCTATTTGTGATCTCAGTGGCTTAGCTTTGTCTTTAGTTACATATTTATTAATTGGACTTTCATTTACAACCCTTGCCTTAACATTATCGCTTAACTGTATTTTCAGTATATCCATTATTTCATTTTGAAGATCTTCATCGTAAATCGGGCACGCTGTTTCAAACCTATGATCAAAGTTTCGTATCATCCAATCGGCCGACGAGATATAGTATTTCGAATTACCACCATTAGCAAATACCAGAATTCGTGAGTGTTCCAGAAACTTATCAACGATACTGATTACATTTATATTTTCACTAAGTCCTTTAATGTGAGGTATTAATACGCAAATTCCTCTGCAAATTATATCAATTTTCACACCTGCGTTTGATGCCTGATATATCTTGTTTATTATTTTCTTATCAACCAGGTTATTAAGTTTAATTATTGCCCAGGCATCCTTACCAGCTTTTGCATTCCGTATCTCAGTATTAAGGAGTTTAATAAAGCTATTCCTAAGTTGATAAGGTGCAATGATCAAATGTTTAAATTTTGGAGGGTTGTAGGGTGATTCAAATATGTGGAAAAGCATATTTACCTCCCTAGCTATTTTTTGATTAGCAGTCAGAAGGCTATCATCAGCATATACTTTAGCAGTTGATTCATTATAATTACCGGTACTAATATTAGCATAATAAAAATTCTGACCTTCTTCTTTTCTTCTTATCAATAACAATTTACTGTGAACTTTATATCCTGGCAGGGTTTTAATTATTTTTACGCCTTCCTCTCGTAGCTTTCTAGTCCAATGAATATTGGCTTCTTCGTCAAAACGTGCCTGAATTTCAAGAAAAACTGTAACATTCTTACCATTTTGAGCGGCATTTATTAAAGCATTAATCACGTTAGAATCACGAGCAGCTCGATAAAATGTCATTTTTATTGCTCTAACTTTTGGGTCTATAGAAGCTTCTCTCAATAAGTCGACTATATATTGGAATGATTGATATGGAAAATGAAGTAATATATCTTGCTCACGAATAGCCTTAAGTATACTAATACTTTTACTTAGTACAGGATGAGATAACGTTGAGAAACTCGGATTTATTAATTCTGGAGTTCCTATTTTAGGGAACGACATGAAATCCTTAAAATTATGGTATTTACCTCCTCCCCTCAGATTATCTGTAATTGTTAGATTTAACTTTCGAAGTAATCTTTTAAGAAAAACTTCGGGTATATTCCTGTCATAAACAAATCTTACAGGTGCTCCTTTTTTTCGTCTCTTAACACTATCGTTTATCTGTTCAATAAAACTTTTTGCCAGATCATTATCAATATCAAGTTCAGCATCGCGGGTAAATTTTATTGTATATGACCTAAAAGTATCGAATCCAAACGGTGCGAAGATTTCCTTCATACAATACCGCATAACATCGTCAAGCATCATTACATAATTCGTTTTACTTTTTGAAGGAATCAGCAAAAATCTGGAAATAACATTAGTTGGCACCATAATCAACGCATAGTCATCGTCTTTTTGTTCCATCGAATCCTGTAAATGCACAGCAAGGTAAATGGCATTATCACTTAACGTATCTGGGTTCTCCAAACTTTTAAGCATTATTGGAAAAAGATTAGGAACCACTTCATTCTTAAAAAACTTTTGGACAAACTCTCCCTGTTTCTTTTTCAGCTGAGTGTCGTTGAGGAAAACTATTTTGTGTTTCTTCAGTTCCTTAAGTATTTCAGCAAAAGTACTAGTGAATCTTTTTTCTTGTTCTTCAACCGTACTAAGTATTTCGGCAAGAACTTTTTCGGCTGGTTCAACAGGTTTAACCTCCTTTTTTTTCTCGATCTGAACCATACGTTTTATAGTAGCAACGCGAACTCGAAAATATTCATCTCTGTTATTGGAAAATATTCCGAGAAACTTCAGTCTTTCAATAATTGGATTACTTTCATCCATTGCTTCCTGAAGTACACGTTCATTAAAATACAGCCAAGAAATCTCTCGGTTAATAAATCTCTTTGTTCTTGCCATCATTTAAGCATTCGTGGAAAAACAACAAAATTAACCTTAAATTTGGCATTTGCTATTGATTCCCAGCTATTGGCTTTAAATTCAACACCAACAACACCAGATGTAGGAAGATTATCTATTTCGGGACTTACAAAATTATTGACAAAAAATGTGAAGGTGGGATTATGACCAAATATCATAACCGAATTAACAGAATTATCAATTGAAAATAGTTCATCATAAATTTCATCTATTCCAGCATGATATAATTCTTTTCTATTATCAATGGCATCAGTCTCATAACCAATACCTTTAGCAATCAACCTTGCTGTTTCAAAAGCCCTTACGGCTGAGCTCGAGATGAACAAATCAGGCAATACTTTTTTGCTTTTAAGATATTTACTAATCCTTTTTGTTTTTTTTGTTTTT
>NYYH01000034.1 GCA_002686705.1 Bacteroidota bacterium | reverse complement strand
TTCCTAGCCATTTTCTTTACTTTTTAAGATTAATAAAATTATAAAATATATATCTTAAATTTGACTCGTGAAAAGTTCACTTTTTGCTGAAACTATACAGTTCCATTCTTTTTTATCAATCTGTTTATTAAGTGAAAATTCGGCTCTTTTGCCGTTGGCTGTAACCCTTACATAGATAGGTAAGAGGCCGTCTTTTGTCCTAATATTACTTCTTAAGAAAAAAAGGACTGTGAATGTTGCTCTTTTCATGTTAAAAATTTTAAACAAAATTAGTTATACATTGAAAAAAGCTCGGGGTGCAAAATGCTGCAAATCAGTGCAAAAACTACTAAATCGGGAGTAAACACGTTTTTTGAGTAATTCCCGATTAACTCTCGCGGGTTATTCTTTTTTTTGCTGTTTTTTGCACAGTTTTGCATAGTGCCAAAAAACAAAACGCCATAAAATCAACATTTTACGGCGTTTTGCGCATTTCTGCATAGTCTTTCAGCGGAGGGTAAGGGATTCGAACCCTTGGTGCCCCTGAAGGCACAACGGTTTTCGAGACCGCCCCGTTCGACCACTCCGGCAACCCTCCGGCGCAAAAATAATAAAATGTCACCATGTTAATAATTATCAACACTGATTCTGGTTCTTTTGACAAATACGAATTCAACACTAAATAATCCACTCCAATTTGTTTATTTTTGGACAATATTGCCTTAAAATGAATAGAATAAAAAGCTCAGGGTTTTGCGCAGAATTATTACTTGTGCTAGCTGCTATAGTATGGGGATTTGCATTTGTTGCCCAGAAGGCAGGAATGGAAGATATCGGGCCAATGGCTTTTAATGGAATTAGGTTTCTGCTTGGCAGTATTTCACTATTTCCTCTTATTTGGTATTACGATAAAAAAGGGAATTTCGTTAAGCAAAAATCAAGTAAAAACAAAGAACTATGGAAAGCTGGGTTCATCAGCGGGCTTGTTTTATTTGTAGCGGCCTCAGTCCAACAAATAGGTATTGTTTATACAACAGCGGGAAATGCAGGATTTATAACAAGCATGTATGTTATACTTGTTCCGGTATTTGGGTTAGCATTTAAGCAAAGAGTAAATATGCAAACATGGATTGGAGTAGTAATAGCCCTAACTGGGTTATATTTTCTATCAGTTAGTGAGGGATTGGTCCTTGTTATTGGTGATCTACTGGTATTTGGAAGTGCTTTCTTTTGGGCAGCTCATGTACTATTAGCAAGTTATTATGCACCAAAGGTAAATGTAATTAGACTTGCAGCAATTCAGTTTGGAGTTACTGGAATTCTTAGCCTCATTATTTCGTTTTTTACAGAATCCTACGGGTTCGAGAATATCTACGCAGCTGCAATACCACTTTTATATGGAGGTTTGATGTCGGTAGGACTAGGATTTACATTACAATTAGTAGCTCAGCAAAAAGCTAATCCTACTCATGCTGCTATTATTCTTAGTACCGAATCGGTGTTTGCCGCAATAGGAGGCTGGTTAATTTTGAATGAACTCCTTACAACCATAGAAACAGTGGGAGCAGGTCTAATGCTGACAGGTGTAGTGCTATCTCAATTGAAAAAGAAAATTTGAATTAAGTTTTCCAGGTCTTATTTAATATCTGGACTATTTCCACATATCAACACCAATATTAATATCTGCTTCACTAGCAGGTAAGAAAGTACCGTAAATAGATGAAACAGTGCCAAACGTAATTGATGCCACACCATCTTTAGTAACGGTAATACTTATATTAATTGGCCTGGGGTTCGACTTATGTGTAACATTAAAATTTATGAAGATCGGTTTTTTATCGTTCTTAGGTGGTTTATACTTATAGTTTGACATATTTCCACTAATAGTTATGCCCCCAAGTCCATTCATCGAAAAATACTGGGGTGTTTCAATCTGAATAATGACAGAATCATGGGACGCTGATAAAAAATTCAGTCTTTTTGTAATTACATAGGCATTACCGGTTGCTATGCTTGTAACTCTTTCAAATTCAATTACAAATTCCCGTTCCTGAGCCATCTTTTTATAGATCTGCCAATTCGCATTTTCCTTCTCTTCCTTCTCTTTCTTAAGTTTAGCTTTTTCAGCTTTGCGCTGTTCTTTGGGAGTCAATTTTACTTCTTCCTGTGCATATGAAACCATAAATAGTATCATCAATATGCAGGTCATGATAATTTTAGATGTATGTTTCAATGGTTAGTGAGTTTAGAAATTAAAATTATTTCCACATGTCAACACCAATATTTATACTGGACCTGTCAACAGGCATGAAAGTACCATAAACAGACGAGATAGTACCAAAAGTAATTGTTGTTACATCATCTTTGGTGACAGTAATGCTCACATTAACAGGCTCGGCACGAAACTTATGTGAAACATCAAAGTTTATGAATATTGGTTTTTTATCATCTTTAGGAGGGTTGTACTTATAGTTAGAAACAATGCCATTAATGGTTCTCCCACCTAGTCCATTTTCAGACAAATACTGTGGTGTTTCAAACTGAATTATAGCAGAATCACCATGCATATACAAAAAATTCAAGCTTGGCGTTAGTATTAGTTCACCACCTGTTTTCGGGTTGAAAGTACTCTGAAACTCAACAACATATTCTCGTTCTTGAGCAATTTTTTGATAGTTAACCCAATTAGCATCCTGTGTCTCGTTCTTCTCTTCTTTAATTTTGGCTTTTTTAGCTTTACGCTGTTCCTCTTTGGTCATTTTTACATCTTCTTGTGCATTCGAAAACATAAATAGCATTGTCATAATGCTTACAAGGATAATTTTAGTTGTATGTTTCATGATAATATGGAATTAAGTAATGTATTTTTCTTTACAACAGAAAGCTCAAATCAGAACCCGACTTGTGCTCTGTTGGTTCACCGTCAAATTGAAATAATCGTGCATCGCGGCTGCCAAGTAACTTCATAGAGTCGTCATCAACATAGAGAAGGCTTGCCTCGCGTAATCCTAATACTTTCATCTTTTTATTAACCACAAGAAACTCCTCAATACGCTGCTGACGAGTTTCCCCACCATGTCCTTCAGGATTAGCATCTAAATAATGTGGGTTTATTTGAAAGGGGATAACGTTCATGCAATCAAAACTCAAAGGCTGTATAATTGGCATATCGTTGGTTGTCATAAGTGATGGACACGCAACATTCGATCCTGCGCTCCAGCCCATATATGGAATTCCTGCTTCAGCCCTATTTTTAATTGCATCCATTATTCCTGTTCTCTGCATTTCGGCAACCAAATGAAATGTGTTACCTCCTCCAACGGCAATTGCTTCAGAACTGTTCACTAATGCCACCGGATCTTCAGAATCATGTACCGAAACAATTTCAACCCCCATTGCATTAAAAACCTCGCTAACCTTCTTCGCATAAACGTCGTATGATGCCGATAAACTTTCCTCTGCTAACCCAACTCCGGCGTAAGGCACAAATGTTATGCTACTAACGTTTTCTGCTATAAGAAAATCTTTTATATATTTTTGAGGCCATGCCAGATAAGGTTCTCCAGCCATGGTTGAATTACTGATCAGTAATAATTTCCTTTTCATGTGTTTATAATTAATATTTTATTGGTCACATGGAACTCCCGATGTAAAATTTAATCATTTTCTTGCATTAATTAATGATTAAATTTATTCATGTTCGTTTCATCTAATATATTTTTATTGCTCTGCGAAGGTAAGAGATTTTATTCTATTTAATTCAATAATCGGTATTTTAAATATGCAACTTTGAAATGTGAAAACCACTTATCACCAGAAGTATATTCGTCCAGCATTTGATTAACAGATGCTTTTATTTTATCATCACGTTCTGCAAATTTCCTGGCAACATCATTGGTTACATGCTTTATGCTTTTTGAAGTACCACGTTGATCCTTGAAAATTTTAACATAACTGAAACTCTTAACCGGTTCATTATTTTGTAAATAGTATTCTGCAGTTGCCATTGTAAGGTGGGGCGATTTTTGATTAATAATGAACGATTCAAGGCTAGGGAAATATATATCATAGTGAAAGAGATCGTGATAGTTATAGTAAACAAGCAAATTAATATACAGAGGTATAACCTCAGCATAACCCTCACTAAATAGTTTATCAGCTACATTATTGTACTGCTTATAAAAGCTTAATACTGAACTATATTCATTTATTATTCCCTTTACTTCGTTGTCCTCAATATCGCATTCTGCATGACTTNCCCTGAACTGTTCAGATTCTTCAATTAAACTGCCTAACATGCTGAATTGTTCGTTTTTGATAACAATCTGCATTTTTTTTGTTAAATCAGAATATTTAATTTCATTTGAGACACACTTACGTGATCTCATTTGTTCACTAAGCTCAGCTAATGCCATATTAATTCGGCTATTACTATTCGAAAAATATTTATCATTAAGCCTAATTGCTTCTGCTTGTACGCTTTTAGCCTCTTTAATTCTATTGGCCCATGTATGGTATTTAGCCTCATTTATTAATTCAATTATTTCAGGCTCTGCAGCAAATTCTATTAACCTGTCGAGTTCAATAAAATCTTCTTGCAAATATTGCTGAAGAGACTTTGCATATAGTAGTTTCTCAAGTGCAATGGCTGATTGCTGCGCTTCCAGAAGAATCTCACCCTCATGCAAAAACGCTAGAAATAGCAAATACGATAACTCAGCGAATCTGGTATTCTCAGCTTCGAGCAAGCAACTATTACCCGACAAATATTGTGCAACTTTAGTAAGTTGAAGACGAGCATCGGGATATTGGCCCTCAGTTATTTTCTCGTCAATATCATCTAAAAATCTCATTATATTTCCGGAATGCGACAAACATTGTAAAGAATCAAGCATTCTACAGGTCGGTGAATTAACCAGGTTCTTGCATATATTCATAGCGGCAGCAAGTCTTACAAGGGCCGTTTCAAATTTTCCAATAGCAATAAATTGCACTGCTATATCGTATTGTAGCTGTAAATACTCATTAAAGGCCGTATCCGGTAGCTGTGCATTAGAGATCATCGACCTGTTCAATTCAAATACTTCATCTGCTTTATGGAAGTAGGAGGTACCTAATTCGAAGTTTTGTATTGCAAACGCACCATTGCCTACCCTTAAATAAGATGATGCAACTCCATCTAATGCGGCTATAACTGCATTATTATATTTTGAAGTAAGGGTAGAATTGAACCAGTCATTGATAAATGAAGCATTGTTTAGCAACAATAATGCATCAGCATAATTCTTGTCAGCTATAACGACATAGGTCAAATTAACAAACCCATCAAATATGCATTGATTTATTTCTACTGATTTGGTCAAAGTGTTTTGCTCATAGTAGTTGGTTACTAATTGTATATTTTCTTTTTCATTTACAACATCTATACCAGCAACTTCTTCATATCCAGAGGCGTCTGCAGGTTGAAGCAATTTCGCCTCTTTAAGATATTGCATAGACAAATCAAAATAAAGTTTACAGAAACTTATTGGTGTCTGAGAACCGGCTTTATCATTTGAAATTTGTCGTGTGAAAAGAGTTTCTTCTCTTTGCAATAGTCTCTTTAGTTTGTTAATTAGTTTTAGAAAACCAGCTGGATCGTAAATATCAAGGTTTAGAATTTTTCGGAAATTATGATTAGCAATAAGGTTATTAATTCTATTTATCTCTATCTTATCGACAAATAATTCCTCAGCACTTTGGTCATTTCTTACTGTTTGCTTATTGTGTTTTTTAATAAGATTGTTTATAAGTATTGCATAGGAGTAGTAATAATCGATTGTTTTGGTAAGTTTTTGCAGCTTTTGAAACTTTGATTCATCATAATAGAATTGAAAATCCGAAATAGTAGCTTTTATTTCCCCTATACTGGATGAAAGAGGATCACTAAGATCGATTACATTTAGTTTTCCGTTGGCGGAACCGGATATCGCTATTACGTCGCGTTTATGTCTGCCATTGTACAAAGTTAACTCAGCCGTAAATTCGACAGGCCAAAGCAATGAATCCACATTAAAGTTTTGAATGATAGTGCTTCCTTCAAGGTCTACCTTTGTCATGCTTATTTTAGCTGTTAATCTCTTATCGGTGTCGCGTGATATTCTGATTAGCAAACGTGCTTTAATGCGCAGGGATATTTTTCTAACATCTATATTATTTTCTGAACCGAGAAGGGAAAATATTTTCCTTCCAGTTCCGTTATCTCGCAAACTTTGATAAGTAACATTTTCCTTAACTATTGTGCTCGATTGAAAGTGTTCCTGTGAGTAACAGGAATAAATTAAAAGAAAAGTAATTAGAAAAAAAACTTGTTTAATCATATCCTGCAAATGTATTGAAGGAGTTTGCAACTACAAAGTGATGTCTAAAAATTGGGTTTAAGTGAGTATTTCGAATAAAAGTCTTCAATAACTTTTACGGCTTCCTCTGTTGTATCAACTAATTTAAAAATATTAAAATCCTCTTCACTGATATTTCCTTCCTTTAGCAGTCTTGTCTTTATCCAGTCGATCAGTCCACCCCAATAATCCCTATCAATCAGTACGATTGGGAAGTTAACGAGTTTGTCGGTTTGAATAAGTGTTATTGCTTCAAATAATTCATCCAATGTACCAAATCCTCCAGGCAGTACAATGTATCCCTGGGAATATCTCATAAACATAAGTTTACGCGTAAAGAAATAGTCGAATTGAATTAGCTTGTCGGGATCAATATAACTGTTAGCAGTCTGCTCGAAAGGTAGATTAATATTCAAACCAACAGATTTACCTCCGGCAGTATGTGCGCCCTTGTTAGCTGCTTCCATAACTCCAGGGCCTCCACCTGTAATAATGCCAAAACCTTTTTTAGTAAGCAGGTATGCAACTTCTTCTGCTGTGTGATAGCATTCGTCACCTTGTTTTGTGCGGGCTGATCCAAATACGGCTACACAAGGACCAATTTTTGCAAGAGCTTCATAACCATCAACAACTTCGGACATTATTCTAAAAACAGACCATGAGTCGTGAGCTTTTATTTGAGCCCAGGTTTTTGGCCTGAATTGTTTACGCATCCTGATAATTTCTTCGCTATCCATAATCTTATTTTTAGTCTTAGTGTTAAAATAATCACTCAGAATCAGGACTTCAATTATCCTGTATTATCCTGCATTGTCTTTTTATCCCGTATTTTCCAATTCCTTCTTTACATAATATGCAGTACTACTTACCTTATTGTTCATAATTTCCTCAGGAGTACCTGCACAAATGATTTGTCCACCGTTTTCGCCTCCTTCCGGTCCCAGGTCTATAATATGATCAGCAACCTTTATAACCTCCATATTATGTTCAATAATAATGACTGTATTTCCTTTATTAACAATTTTATCGATTACACCCAGTAATACTTTGACATCTTCAAAGTGCAATCCAGTGGTTGGTTCATCGAGTATATAAAGTGTATTACCGGTGTCTTTCTTTGATAACTCAGCAGCAAGTTTAACTCTTTGTGCCTCGCCTCCTGAAATTGTTGTTGACGATTGTCCAAGAGTAATATATCCCAGACCTACATCCTGCAATGCTTTTAATTTGTTTACTATAGTATGTATATGTTCGAAAAATTCAATTGCCTGGTTTATTGTCATACACAGAACATCGTTAATCGATTTACCTCTATATCTAACTTCCAGTGTTTCACGATTATATCTACTCCCTTGGCAATCATCGCAATGCACATAAACATCTGGTAAGAAGTTCATTTCAATTGTTTGAACTCCAGCACCTTTACATGTTTCACATCGGCCACCCTTTACATTAAAAGAGAACCTTCCTGGTTTATATCCTCTTACTTTCGATTCTGGCATATTACCGTAAAGTTTCCTCACTTCATCAAATACTTTTGTATATGTAGCAGGATTAGAGCGAGGAGTACGGCCTATTGGCGACTGATCAATCTCAATAACTTTATCTATATTATCAATCCCTTCAATTGAGCTATAAGGCAAAGGAGTTGTTACTGAGCGATAAAAATGAGAACTCAGTACCGGATAAAGAGTATTGTTAATTAAAGAGGATTTTCCACTGCCCGACACACCGGTTACACATATTAGCTTACCCAGCGGAAATGTAACCTGAACTTCCTTGAGATTATTACCGGTGGCACCGATCAACGTAAGATATTTTGAATTACCAATCCTTCTGTTACCAGGTACATTAATTTTATAAGTTCCGCTTAAATATTTACCAGTAATAGTACCGTTACTTTTGATCTTCTTGGGTGTTCCTGTTGCAACGATCTCACCTCCATGTCTGCCAGCTCCGGGTCCAATATCAATTATATGATCTGCAGCCAATATTGTGTCCTTATCGTGCTCAACTACAATAACAGAATTTCCAATGTCCCTCAGATTCTTTAATGCGTCTATTAGTTTAAGATTATCGCGCTGATGAAGTCCTATACTGGGTTCATCCAGTATATATAATACACCTGTTAGTTGAGAACCGATTTGCGTAGCAAGTCTTATTCGCTGCGATTCACCACCTGACAAGCTTCTTGCTGGCCTGAAAAGGTTTAAATAACCAATACCTACATCAAGCAAAAAGTCGAGCCTAGTATTTATTTCCCGAATTATCTCATGTGCGATCTTTTTTTGTTTATCGTCCATATCATCCATAACAGAATTCATCCATAACCGCAGATTAGTTATATCCATTTGAGATAATTCTGCTATATTTTGCCCACCAATTAAGAAGTGTAGAGATTCTTTTTTTAACCGTGCACCGTCACATTCAGTGCATGTATGTTTGTTCATGAAAGAATTAGCCCATCTTCTCGAAACATTCGATGATCTATCCTTGCTGTAGCTCTCAATATATTTTATAACTCCCTCAAACGAAAGCGTATAGGTAGATGTGATCCCAAGATATTCCTTTTTTACATCAAATGTTTGATTGGAACCGTAGAGGATTGTTTGAATCGCCTGCTCAGGAACATCACACAATGGAGTATTCATAGTAAAACCATATTTCAAACCTATAGCTTCGATCTGATTAAAAGCCCAATTATTCTTATACTCTCCAAGAGGTGCTATTCCACCACGCACGATACTTAGTTTAGTATCTGGTAATATCTTTTTTAAGTCAACTTGTTTAACAAATCCCAGTCCATTACATTTTTCACAAGCACCATATGGTGAGTTGAATGAAAATGTATTGGGCTCAGGTTCATCATAGGATATACCTGTTGTCGGGCACATTAACTTACTACTGAAATGCCTCAGTTTATCAGAAGTGTCCTCAATCACTATCAGAGATCCTTTACCAAGCTTCATAGCTGATTTAACAGCTCGTTTCACTCTTTCGAGCTGATCAGCATTAACCTGCAATCTATCCACAACAACTTCTATATCATGAACTTTATATCTGTCTAATTGCAAACCAAACGAAATTTCACGAATTTCCGAATCAACTCTAACTTTTAAAAATCCTTGCTGCCTTATTTGTTCAAAAAGTTCTCTGTAATGGCCTTTACGGCCCTTAACGAGTTGAGCAAGCACTTTAATCTTTTTTCCTTCAAAATCGTCAAGTATTAAGTCTTTAATTTGATCCTCAGTATATTGAACCATTTGTTCCTTAGTGGAATAAGAATATGCCTTAGATGCTCTTGCATAAAGAAGACGCAGAAAATCGTAGACTTCAGTGATGGTTCCGACTGTAGATCTCGGATTCTTATTAACAGCTTTTTGCTCAATCGATATAACAGGACTCAATCCAGAAATACTATCAACATCGGGTCGCTCCATATTACCAATAAACTGACGAGCGTATGCAGAAAATGTTTCCATATAACGCCTCTGGCCTTCAGCATAAATAGTATCAAATGCAAGTGATGACTTGCCGCTTCCGCTCAAACCTGTAACTACGACAAATTTGTCTCTCGGAATGCTAACATCAATGTTTTTAAGATTGTGAACACGGGCCCCAAGTACCTCTAATTGATTTGTTTCTTTTTGCTTTTGTTTGGACATAGAAAAAATCAATTACTGGTAATAATTCCGTTTTGTTCCAGGATTATATCCTCATGGGTAACATCATATGGAGCATCTGGAATTTTAATATAGTACTTCCTTTTCTTCTTGTTTTTCAAGTAATTCTGACGAAGCCATGGGTTAAAATATTTAAGTATCTTATAGCTAATCCCATTTATTTTGGCCAAATCAGCGAGATTCTCAACTTTGTCTTCAACCAGTAAATTACTATATGTTATCGGTGAGTAGAGATCGTTTTCATTAATGTAAAATCCATATAATTCAGGATTCTCAAAAATGAGCTTTATAGCCGCAATCCTGTAAACGTATCTTGAGGTTTCATCAGATAATAATAAATCATAATATGAGCCAGATTTTTGTCTTTCTAATTGTCTTGTAATACCTTTATTACCTGCATTATACGCCGCCGCAACCAATGTCCAGTTGCCAAACTTCTCATAACTTTCAAGGAAGTACTTACATGCNGCTTCAGTAGATTTTTCTATATGATATCTTTCATCAACTTCTTTGTTGATTTCTAATCCCATTTCTTTAGCTGTTCCTTTCAAAAACTGCCAATAACCAACCGCTCCGGAAGGTGAAATAGCGTTTGTTAACCCACTTTCAATAACGGCGATGTATTTAAAATCTACAGGTATTCCATTAACGTTAAGTATTGAATCAAACAGAGGAAACCATCTGTATGATTTTTTTATAAGCTGAAGTGTTGCAGAGTGCCAGTAGGTATTAACTGATAACTCCTGATCCAGTGCCTCTCTAACATAAAAAATATCTAATGGCATTTCTTCACCTGCCAGGTAAAGAGTATCGGGCAGACGCACTGAAACTATCTTGTAATACTGTTCATTTGTACCGGGTAATTGACTTTGTTTATTTCTAATTAGCTTGTCGAAGCCATAGATCAACAATATAATTGCAATAATTATAAATATATAGGTAACAATTCGATTCATTGTTTTTGTGAAATTACTTTAAGAAACTGCAAACATAATAAATAAGAGGGCGCTAGGTGTGAACAGTTTGTTAAGATGAAATATATTCAGAATTCAATCAGAAATCAAACACTTAAAAAGGAGTAACAAAATCCTTAAATGATGGACCATTCATGTCTTTTTCCGATAAAATAGGATTATCTACTTTCCAATCAATATTCAGATCCGGATCATTCCAATAAATGCTTCCTTCCGACTCTTTGTTATATACTTTTGTGCACTTATAAAAGAAAACGGTATTATCTTCCAAAGTAACAAATCCGTGTGCAAAACCAGGGGGGATCCAGTACATCCATTTATTTTCATGATTGAGTTCAACAGAAACCCACTCGCCATAAGTCGCTGATGATCTTCTTAAATCAACAGCTACGTCAAGTACTGCTCCGTGCATAACTCTTACGAGCTTTCCCTGATCATATGGCGGCCTCTGAAAATGTAATCCTCTTAGAACACCTTTACCTGATTTTGATTCGTTATCCTGAACAAAATTCTGATCAATACCACTCCTCATAAACGCCTCTTTGTTGTATGATTCGAAAAAATATCCTCTGTTATCCTCAAAAACGCTTGGTTTTATAATATATAGATCAGGTATCTTGGTTTTTATAATCTCCATTCCGTATTGTGATATTTGAGTAGGTAAAGATAATATTTTCTATGATCTATTAAAGGTTGGATTGCTATCGCTAAAGTGATGTTTAGTACCAGAATATAGTCTAAAATGTTAAACGAAACTATTGGCGCATACGTTATAATTGATAAATTTGCCACTTTTGAAGATAGAATATTTTAAACCAATTATTGATTGGTTACTCCGTAAAATTAGAAGTTAGATGAGAAATATATGGTTGCTGATAGCATTGATTGGAATACTTAATATCAGCAAAGCTCAAGAAGTTAGTATAGCTCTTCTTAAATATAGTGGAGGTGGCGACTGGTACGCAAACCCCACATCTCTACCAAATCTTATTAAATTTTGTAATAAGAACCTTCATACTGCAATAAGTATTGATGTACCGGCAATTAATATTGGAAGTAGTGAATTGTTTAACTATCCCTTTACTCATCTAACCGGACACGGAAATATTATATTCAGCCCTGATGAGGCTGAGAATCTAAGAAAATATCTCATCTCAGGTGGTTTCTTGCACATATCCGATAATTATGGACTTGATGAATTTATTCGCAGGGAAATGAAAAAAGTTTTCCCGGTAATTGAATTTGTCGAACTTCCTTCTAACCATCCTATTTACCATCAAAAATATGATTTCAATAACGGTTTGCCGAAAATTCATGAGCACGATGATAAGGATCCTCAAGGATTGGGGCTAATCTATGACGGGCGATTAGTATGTTTTTATGATTATGAGTGCGACCTTGGTGATGGCTGGGAAGATGAAGAAATACATAATGATTCGTTTGAAAAAAGACAGGAAGCCTTGAAAATGGGCGCCAATATGATCCAATTTGTTTTCGAGCAGTAATTTGTAAGAAATGGAGCCGGTTATAGCTAATTAGTTAGTATTTTAAAAGTAATTGGAGTATTATCTATTGCAAATAATAACAAGCCTTTTCACTTACTTATTTATATGGTTTTGGTTTGTGTCATGCCTATAGTTTAGGATATTGTCGAAAATACTGTTATTTAAATTTCTTTTATTAGTTCTTTGAATAATACAATTAGATCTTTTTCTGCTTTAGCTGCATTTTCGAGCATCTCAGAGAGTTCAACAGCTTGCAGGTTATCAGGATCGCACAAGTCAGTTATAACGGAAACTGCTGCCACTTTAAGGCCGGCATGATTTGCCACAATTACTTCAGGAACTGTTGACATCCCAACAACATCAGCCCCCATAAACTTTATAAACCGATATTCGGCTCGTGTTTCAAGACTAGGACCACTCCATGCAACATAAACACCTTTATTAATTACAATATCACATCTTTCTGCAATAGCCTCCATTTTCGTTATTAGGGAGGCATCATAAGGCATACTCATATCTACAAATCTAGGCCCGAGTTTGGAATGATTTATGCCAATTAAAGGATTTCCAGGAATCATGTTAATATGGTCGTCAATTATCATCAAGGAGGCTTTAGGAAAGGCAGGATTTACAGCTCCACATGCATTTGATACGAGCAAAGTATGTATACCCAACATTTTCATTATACGTACTGGGAAAGTTACTTCTTGTAATGTATAACCTTCATAATAATGATATCTTCCACTCATTAAAATTACCTTTTGTCCCTCAATTGTTCCATAAATAAGCTTTCCGGAATGAGATTCAACAGTTGCTTCCGGAAAATTTGGTATTTCACTGTAATCCAGGCTTACTTTGATATCAACATGATTAACCAGATTTCCAAGACCGGTNCCCAGAATTATTCCAATTTGAGCTTTCTCAACCCCTTTACTGACTAAATAGTTAGTTGTTTCTTGTATTTTTTGGTGCATTACGTAAATTTATACTAGTTAAATATTATCTCTTTAATTACTTTCTTTCCCATCTCATCATTAAGCTCCTTTACAATTGATGAACGCTTCATATAAAGCTCATTCCGAAGTACTGAGGAATCTACCGCAACATAAAAAATCCCGTCCTTTACATACTTATTAGTAGTATGTTTCGCAATTATCCCACCAACAACTTTTTCCCAAAGATTGACCACTCGTATTCCATCCATCTTTTCAGTCCAGCCATAGGAATCAAAAAGCATTTGCAATACATCTTTTAAGCTATTTTCGTTGTTACTTGTCATAAAAGATTAAGTATATGATGTTTATTAAATATTTTTTGAATGTCAAATATTGAACTCTAAATGCTGAATGTTGAAGTGTGATTAGTTCCCATCTCAAGATTCGATATTCAGTATTCCATATTCCGAATTCATTGTTTACTTTTCTTGAATGTCGAATATCGAACTCTGAATTATGAATAATGAAGTGGGTTTTGTTCCTATNTCAAAATTCGATATTCAGTATTCAATATTCCGAATTCACTATTTACTTTTCACGAATGTCGAATATCGAACTCTGAATTATGAATAATGAAGTGGGTTTTGCTCCTATCTCAAAATTCGATATTCAGTATTCAATATTCCGAATTCACTATTTACTTTTCA
>NYYH01000105.1 GCA_002686705.1 Bacteroidota bacterium | reverse complement strand
CTTTCAGTTTTTTGTTGTTCTTCTTTAATTTTTAATTCTTTTTCTTTAAGTTTAAGTTCTTCCTCTTTTAGTCTGAGCTTATTACTTTCTTTATTTAGTTTTTCTTCCCATCCTCTTAATTCCTTTTTTTCTTTTATGATTTGATTATTTTCTGCAAGTTTTTTTAATCTAATATCTTTAATTTTTTTTTGTTCCTGATTTATTTTATAATTACTATATGCTTTACTTATGGCATTAGAAGTAAATATAAAAATTCCAGGTTTGGATTTGTTTTTAGTCTTTTTTTTCATTATATAAAATGTTTTATGTTTTTTATATTTCCAGATTTCATCAAAGAATTAATAAATTTTCAACAAACTTTTTTAAAATCTTTTACAGTGACTATTTTGAGTTCAACTATTAATTGATTTTAATACTAATATAACAATATTATATTAAATTTTATTTTCTTTATTAGATAGATCTACCCCGGTTTCAGGATCTAACTCTATACCAAGTGGAGTTATATTTCTAGGAAGAGGAGTAAATGTATTGTCAGGGTTTTCAATAACTCGTCTTATCGACATTCTATATATGCCAAATAAGCCTATAATTATGTGAAAAATAATTAAATAAACAAAATAACCATTAGGTCCCAGAATATCCATCACAATAGAACAAAGCAAAGGACCTCCCATTGCACCCAACCCAAAAACAAATTGCAAACCACCTCCTGCAGCAACGAACTTCTCTTTTGGAACAAAATCATTTGTATGTGCAAGGTTTAAAGAAAAAATACAAAGCGTTATACCCGCGTAAACTGTAATAATAATGAAGAAGTATAACTTACTTGATCCAGCATAAGTCAGTAAATTAAAATCTTGAAATATATTTATATTTAAAAGTAAATGTAGGGCGTTTAAATTAAAAAGTTTATCTCCTGATATAAAAATTAAAACCAAACAAAAAACAGCACTAAATAAATTGCATAAAACAATTATAACTCTTCTATTATATTTATCTGATAAGTATCCCACAGGAGCTTGAAAAAAAGCTCCCGCTATTGTTGTTAAAAAAAGTAATATCGAAATTTCAAAAAGAGTAAAATTAATTTTTGTTGCATATACAGCAAACATTGCAAACAATGCAGAATATATTGCACCTGTACAAAATGAACTTACAGCGCCTAATGGAGAAATTTTATAAAGTTCTACTAAACTTAAAGTGCCAATTTTTTTAAATTTTGGAGCAGGACGTTTTGTAAGCAAAATAGGAACTAAAGCTATAGATAATAAAATAGAAACTAAAATAAATGGTTTAAAACTTGTTGGATCATCAAAATTTAATAAAAGCGCTCCACAAGCAAGACCAAAGTAGTTTATAATCATGTATACTGAAAGTAATTTTCCTCTAGTTCTATTATTAGCTCTGTCATTAAGCCAACTTTCAGCAACGACATAGCAACTAACTAAACTTAAACCTGTTAAAAACCTTCCTAATGTCTAAACAATAGGATTTACATATGTTGCAATAATCAAAATACTTAATGATGCTGTTGAGGCAAAAGCAGCAAAAACTCTAATGTGACCCACTCTTGACACCATATTGGGAGTTAAATTAGAACCAACGAAATATCCTACAAAATATCCCGACATTATTATTCCAGTGGATAAAGAACTGAAATTTTCTATTACAGATCTTACTCCCATTAGATTGCCTTGAAGTCCATTGGCAAGTAGAATTATTCCTATTCCAGTAAATAAAGCCCAGGTATTTTTTAATATTTTTCCCATTTTTTCAGTGAGTATGCCTTTTGTATAAAAAAGCAAGTAGTTAGTTTTCTATTATGTTTTTTTTAAGGCTAGAAAAGCGTGAGTTGCAATTGTTAATATGATTACCGAGCCACCTATGATGGTTTCTAAACTAGGCTGTTCTTTAATTACAAGCCACACCCAAGTCGGTCCAAGTATAGTTTCTAGTAAAAAGAAAAGATTGACTTCAGCGCCAGTAATAAATCTTGGCGCTATAGTAACCAGAACAAAAGGTATGGCAACGCACATTACACACATTAAAGGCACATAAAATAAATCTTTTCCTAACAATTCGAAGCTTTCAACAAAGAAAAAAGCAAAAATAGCCACACATAACTTGCCTATGACAGCCGAAGGTACAAGATCTCTATCTTTGGCGTATCTTGCTAGAGTTGCGTTACAAGCTAAACCAAAAGCAGTTACAAAACCAAATAAGTCACCATAAAGATTACCTAATTTAAGAGAGTCATGAAAAATGTATATACACGCAGTAAATGTAACCAATATAGCTAACCATGTTTTTTTATCAGGCGCTTCTTTCAAAAATAAAGCTCCCAATATAGCTGAAAGCATAGGGGCTAAAGCAACCATTACCAAAGTATTAGCTACGTTAGTATTTTGTATAGATATTAGGAATGTAATATTGCAAGTAGCGAAGCTTATAAAATAAAATATTCCTGGATAACCAATACCCATTAATGCTTTTAAAAAATTACTTTTGTAAAATAATAATAGTCCAATTAAAACAACCGTGAAAGGAATAGCCCCTCTGTAAAATAGCATACCCCAGGTTTCTATATTGGATAACCTAATTAGCAAAGAATCTGGAGTAATAAGAAAAACCGCTATAAATGCTAAAAGAGACCCTTTTTGTTGATTAGATAATTTTTGATTCATAATAATATATTGAAAAATGAATAACTTATGATATGTTATTTACAAGCGCTGATTTAATTCAAATTGCGGGCGCTTAAGAAAACCTGCTAAATAGATGTTTCTTGTGAATCACCTATTTTTCAGGTGGTTTTTTTTTATCTTTTATAAAAAAAACCTTGGTATTTAACCAAATTGTGCGCCTGACTTTAAGTCAAAGCACTAAAAAGGAGAAGAAAATGACTAAAGATAAAAAAAGAGGCTTAATTGATAGATTAAATTCTGGGCCAGTAATTTGTGCAGAAGGATTTCTTTTTGAAATAGAGAAAAGAGGCTACATGTCTTCTGGAGAATTTGTTCCAATGGTTTCGTTAGAAAACCCTGAGGCCCTGCTAAATTTGCACAGAGATTTTCAACATGCTGGATCAGATATTGTTCAGGCCTTTACTTATAATGGACATAGGGAAAAAATGCGTGTTATTGGTAAAGAGGAATTGTTAGAGCCTCTTAATAGAGCAGCATTACAAATTGCAAAAGATGTTGCAATTAGCCCAATGGGAAAAGAAGAAAATTTAATGGCTGGAAATATTTCAAATTCCAATATTTGGAATGATAAAGACACCGGTCAAAACAAAGAAGTAGAAAAAATGTTTTCCGAAATGGTTGGATGGGCTGTAGATGAAGGTGCAGATATACTAATTGGTGAAACTTTTTATTACGCTGAAGAAGCTTATACTGCTTTAAAAATAATGAAACAATCAGGATTACCCTCTGTTATTACAATTGCTCCTATGGGAGAAAATATTATGAGAGATGGAGTTTCTATCCTTGATACCTGCAAGGAATTGGAACAAAGAGGAGGGGACGTGGTAGGAATGAATTGTTTTAGAGGTCCGAATACTATGCTTCCTTATCTTAAAGAGATTAGAAAAGCGTTAAAGTGTCATGTAGCTGGATTACCGATCACTTATAGAACAACTGAACAGAATCCCACATTCTTCAACCTACCTGATAACAACGGATGCTCTTGTCCTTCACCTCATGAAACAACCTTTCCTACAGCTCTGGATTCAATGCAAACCAATAGGTACGAAATAGGACAGTTTGCAAGAGAAGCTTATAGTTTAGGAATAAATTATTTAGGAGTTTGTTGTGGAGCAAATCCTATGCTGATTAGAGAAACTGCTGAAGCGGTTGGTTTAAAAGTTCCTGCTAGTAAATATAGAGAAAAAATGGAAAATCATTTTTTGTTTGGAACACATAAAAGAATTCCAGAACATCAAAAAAAATATACAAATAAAGCTTAACTAGAGTAAGGTTTTCTTGAAAATATTTTTCTTACAAAATCTTTTTCATGTTTTTCTAAAAGAAGATAATCTTCTTTTGTTCCATTTTTCATTTCTGTAAAGCTAACTTTTTTCACAACTAATTATTTGATCTTGTGCTCAATAACGACAATTGCGTTATCTTATTGTCACCTAACTCATCAATTATTTCAACTGGATAATCACCTGTAAAATAATGATCAGTTAATTGAGGGTAGGTATTATTTCTTTTTTCATATCCCATTGATTTATACAATCCATCAATAGATAGAAATTTCAAAGAGTCCGCACCAACATATTCACGAATCTCATCTACAGATTTATTAGCAGCTAGAAGTTCTTCTTTTGTAGGCATATCAACTCCATAAAAATCAGGATATTTAATTTCTGGACTAGCTATTCTTACATGTATTTCTTTAGCGCCCGCATCATAAAGCATTTTAACTATTTTATGACAAGTTGTTCCTCTTACCAATGAATCATCGATTAAAATAATTTTTTTATCTTTAATAGAACTTTTGTTTGCATTTAGTTTTAGCTTTACTCCTAAACTTCTAATTTTTTGTGCAGGTTCAATAAAAGTTCTACCTACATAGTGATTTCTAATTAATCCTAAATCAAAATTTATTTTAGTTTTTTGGCTATAACCTAAAGCTGCTGCATTACCCGAATCTGGAACTGGCACTACAAGATCCGATTCAATATTGTCTTCTGTTGCTAAATGTTCTCCAAATTTTTTTCTAAATTCGTAAGCAGTTTTACCGTTTAAAATACTGTCAGGTCTTGAAAAATAAATATATTCAAATACGCAAGGCCTTGGTTTTTTTGGCGGAAATGGTTTTATGCTTTTAAGCTCATCATTTTCTATAACTACAACCTCTCCATTTTCTACTTCTCTTAAAAATTTTGCATCAATTATATCTAAGGCACATGTTTCAGAAGCAAGTACATACGAATTTTTTATTTTACCAATTACCAAAGGTCTTATTCCCAAAGAATCCCTTGCTCCTATAAGTTTGTTTTGCGCAAGCATAACAAGAGCATAACCACCTTGTATTTGAAAAATTGCATCGACTACTTTATCAATAGTTTTAGATCTTTTTGATTTTGCAATTAATTGAATTATTACTTCGGTGTCAGAAGTTGAGTAAAATATAGCTCCTTCTTTTACTAGTTTTTTTCTAATAGTTAGTGCATTTGTAAGATTGCCATTGTGAGCTACACCAATACCTCCTGCATTAGTATCAGCAAAAAAAGGTTGAATATTTCTAAGAGTGGTTCCACCTGTTGTACTGTATCTATTATGTCCAATTGCAAATTTTCCAGGTAATTTTTCCAATACTTTTTGCTTATTAAAGTTATCGCCGACTAGTCCATATCTCTTTTCAGAATAATATTTTTTTTCATCAAAGGAGACTATTCCACACCCCTCTTGCCCTCTGTGCTGAAGCGCGTGCAAACCTAGAGCAACTAATGCAGAAGCATCTTCATAATTACTTATACCAAATACACCGCACTCTTCTTTTATTTTTGGACTATAGTTCTTGAATTTTCTCTTTAGCATTTTCGTATTCTTTTTTGTCTGGAAATTCTTTTATAAGATAGTTACTTCCTTTTTCAACTAATTCAAAGGTCAAAGATCTATCCAAGTCAATTGGCCATTTATCAGAATTATAAATTATATCTACGGTTGCAAATATGCAGACAGAAATAACATAACCTCTGATGAAACCGAAAAAGAAGCCAAAAACTTTATCCAATTCACCTATACCAGTATATGTCACAGTTTTACTGATTCCTTTGTTAATTAACAATATAAAAAATATAACCACGATAAATAAACATATGCCAAGAGTTATATCTAAAACATATTTATTATCGATTATACTTTCCACATATGGTTTTGCTTTAGGAAATAAAAATAGCGTTATTACATATGCAAGCAACCATTTAGAGGCAGATAATATACTTAAAACAAAACCTTTTTTATAACATTTAACTAAAGATAAAATAGTTATGATAAAATAAATGATATCAAATGAGGAAATTTTTTTAAGTAAATCTAAAAAAAACTTCCATATTTTAATTTAATCCAAAAGGTTTAAATTTAATTAATAGTGCAGGTAATAAAGTTAAAACAGATATCATTGCAAACAACATTGCAATTCCAGTAAACACTCCAAAATAAATTGTAGGAATAAAATTTGAGAAAACTAATATTGAAAAACCAAATACTATAGTAATTGAAGTATTTAATATGGCGATACCGACTGTCGAATGACAATAGGTAATTGTTTTTTCGTAGTTTTTAATTTTGTTAAATTCTTCTTTAAATCTGTAAATATAGTGGATACTATTATCTACAGCTATACCTATTGTAATAGCTGCGATAGTTATAGTCATCATGTCTAAAGGAATATTTAAAATACCTATAATTCCTAATATAAAAAATGCTGCTATAAAATTAGGCACAACTCCGATTAATGAAAGTTTAATTTTTCTAAATAAAATCAAAAACATTGCAAAAATCCCAATCATTACAAAACCTAGAGTTAATATTTGAGATTTGAATAAGCTTTGAAGCAAATTATTAAACAAAATTAAAACACCAGCTAGCTTAAACTCGTCTTTTTTAAATCCAAGTTTATTCTCTAAGTCAAAATTAATTTGATTAATCAAATCATTTCTTTTTAAATCTGGTTTAGAATCTTTTACTCTTAGGTTAATCCTTGCTTCCGAGTCTTTTATTGAAATGTATGGATCTACTATCTCTTTTTTAATTGAGTCAGGCATCTTTGAATAAAGAACACCCATTTCTAGTGTGCCGAGAGGTTTATCGTTGTTTAATTTTGTTGCAACTTCTACAATTGAAGAAAAAGACAATACTTTGCCAACAGCAGGTAAGGTTTCTAAGTATTTATGAACCTTATCAATTTTATCTATTTTATCCTTTGTAAACCAATACTTTTCATCACCTTCTTCATCTAAATCATCCCAGTCTTCATCTTCATTATTGGAATTATCAATCTCTGTTTTTGGAAATTTAATTATGACATCTAAAGGAGTTGTGCCTCCCAACTTATTATCAATAAGTTTCATTCCTTTATAAATTTCAGTATTTTTTTTGAAATAATTTATAAAACTATTCTCAACTTCAAGCTTGCTTATTCCTAAAATACTTACAATTATAACAACTAAAGTAATTAAAAAAATTTTATTTTTATTATTTGATGTAAAATTTCCTAAATATGAAGTTATTTTTGATTTTTGATTTTCTTGAATAGAAATTTTATTATCCTCTAAAAAATTTAACAGTGTTGGAAGTAAGGTAAAAGTTACTATAAATGAAGAAAGAAGACCCAAAGTCATCATCCAACCAAAGTCAATTATTGGTTTTATTTCACTAAATATTAAAGATAGAAAAGCACAAATTGTAGTTAAAACAGTATAAATTATTGGCCAAACCATCTNTTTGCTTGTCATTAAAATTANTTCACTTTTTTTTAAACTTGGGTTGTTTTTTTTTAATTGCAAAAATCTGGTACTCATATGAATATTCATTGCCATAGTTAATATTAACGTTAGGGCGATAAAGTTTGATGAAATGACAGTTACCTTCCAACCAAGAATTCCTAATAAACCCATCATAACTACAACTGACAAAAGACAACTTGAGATTGGAACGATAATCCAGATAATTTTTCTAAACACAAACCACAAGGTTGTAATAATAAATAATAAAACACCAGCACCAAATACTAAAATATCATTTTTGATAAACGTCATCATATCGTCAGCAATCATTGGTATTCCGCCTAAATGAATTTTTCCCACATTTTGATATCCAGAAATTACCTTTCTAATTTCTAAAATATTTTCATGATTTTTTTTTTTAACTTTATCTCTATAAATATCTTTTTCCTTTTTGTTATTAAATTTTGGTTCAACTTTCTTTTCTTTGAGATAAACAATTATACCAGTAGTTTTTCCATCTTCACTAATCACAAAATTTTTAAATACTGGGCTATTTAATATTTCATTAAATCCTTCTTCTCTATCTACACCTTCACTTTTAAGGGTGCTAAAATTTTGAAGTTTATCATTTAACGTTTCGTCTTTGGTGTTTAATAAAGGAATATCTAATATTGTTATTACATTATAAACCCAGTCCAAGCTTTGAATTTTGTATTTTAAGCTAAGTAAATTATTTACAGAATTGTCAGAGGTAATTTCTTCATTTGGAGCGTATGTTAGGATTAAAAATTCTTTTGAACCATATCTTTTATTTACTTCGTTTAAATATTTTAAATCTGGATCTCCTTCTATGAGAAGAGTTTCAGATGAAGCGTCTAAGCGAAAGTTTTTAGAATAGTAAGTAAAAATAAGCAGAAAACAAATTAGTATAAAAAATATAAATCTAGGCTTTTCAATAATATTTTTTTTATAAATTTGAGCTAACATTGCTTACTAGCTTATATAATTATAATTAAGAACTTTGAAGATCTTTAAATTTCGTAAACATTGCTTCAAATTCAAGCATTATGTTACCTGTAGGACCATGTCTTTGTTTACCAATTATAATTTCAGCTAAATGAGATATTTCATTCATTTTTGCTTGCCATTCTGCATGCTCAACAGTTGCAGGTCTTGGTTCTTTTCCTTGTAGATAATAAGCTTCTCTGTAAACAAACATAACAACATCAGCATCTTGCTCTATAGATCCTGACTCCCTCAAATCAGAAAGTTGAGGTTTTTTAACATCTCTGTGTTCCACAGCTCTTGAAAGTTGAGAAAGTGCAAGCACTGGCACACTAAGTTCTTTAGCTAAAGCCTTAAGTCCTTGTGTTATTTCTGATATTTCTTGTACTCTTCCTTCTCTTACAAAATTAGCTCTCATTAACTGGATATAGTCAACAACAACAAGATCTAGACCAAATAGTCTTTTTATCCTTCGAGCTCGATTACTTAATGCTGCAATCGATATAGCTGGTGACTCATCAATATAAAGAGGTAGTTCAGAAATATTTTTTGAAATTTCAATAAATTTATCAAATTGTTCTTCAGAAATTTTTCCTCTACGAATATCATTAGATTTTATTTTTGATTGTTCAGCAATTATTCTAGTAGACAATTGTTCAGATGACATTTCTAATGAGAAGAATGCAACACAGGATTTTTTTTCATCTTCTTGAATTTTTCTTGCAGCATGGAAAGCTATATTTGTTGCCAATGCAGTTTTACCCATTGAAGGTCTTCCTGCAATTATAACCAAATCAGATTTATGAAGACCGCCGAGTCTATCATCTAGATCTGTAAGTCCTGTTGGAACTCCAACTATTCCTTCTTCATTTTTATAAGCATTAGAAGCCATTTCAATAGTTTGTCTCATAGCTTCATCAAACTTAATTAATGAAGAATTAAAATTACCTTTTTCAGCTAAATCAAATAAAGTTTTTTCAGTATCTTCAATTATAGTTTTACCATCTTTATCTAAATCATTTGATTTAGCAGTATAAGCTAAATTATCTGAAATTTTAATTAGCTCTCTTTTAACAAAGAGATCATAAATTAACTTTGAATACTCTAGGGTTTGTCTAGATGATGAAGAAAATTTTGTAATTTTAATTAAATAATC
>NYYH01000033.1 GCA_002686705.1 Bacteroidota bacterium | reverse complement strand
TAGACAATCCTTATGAACAAGCAAAGCTAAGGTTTTGTCCATTTGATTCAATAATGTTTTTGATATAAAAAATTGCCCAAAGAATTTCTTCTTTGATTTTCTTGAGCAGTCCTCTAAAATTGAACCCTGCTGCTGCAAGATTTGCATTGATGTCATTACCAATAGTGCCTTTAAGGTAATTTCTCGCCATACGGCAATCATGTTTTACATGTCCAATTACTGGTTCAACAGCGGCTCTTGTTCTACATTCTTTTCGCATAGTTGATTTAGAATAAGGCTGTTTGGCATTTGGTGGCCGTGGCGTGACTATTGTAGTACCATTTACTTCTTTCTTTCCTTTGTAACCCCTGTCAACAATGGCGTTCTTAAATTTAATACCACTAATCTTTTCAACATTGTCAAGGGCTGGTTGTAAAGTAGATGTATCATTTGGGTTGCCGTTAAAGTTCTTCACTCCAACAATTATATTTACTCTAGGCACAACAGCAAATGATACTTTTGATCCAAACTCAAATTTCTTGTGTACTTTGCCCTTTGCAATACAAGAGGTAGATGGTTCATGTAAACTATAGATTTTGTTCTTGTCCAATCTCTTTTGAGATACTACTTTATTTAAATTTATAAGTTGCTCAGTATGTTGTTTTAGAGCTTCTTCGTTTAAGGTCCTCTCAAGTTCCCGTACAAGCCTGCCTGCTATTGTCCTTAATTTGCGCAATGCAGCATTTGCTTCTTTTTTTCGCTTGGGATGATGAGCAAAACGTTGTTTAAGTAACAGTTTTTTCATGGTGCGCTTGTAGGTCTGGCGCTGAATGATGCTTTCCAATTTGGCAATCTTGTTGCATTGCTGGATAACCCTTATCAATAATTTAGCATCTGTGGGATAAGTAATATTCTTTTCTTGTGCTGTTGTATCTATGAGAACATCTTTAGTTCTTATCTCTTTTTTCCTTGTTTGAACCGATAATTGAAATATCTTTTCAGCACCCTCTTCACCTATACGTTTGCGGAAGTGAACCATGTCTGATGGGTCACAGGGATATTCCCACTGAAATTCAGACTCTCCACAAAAATACTGGTAGTAAGGGTTTTGAAGCCACTGCTCCATAACTGTTTCATCACCTAAGTTATAAATCCTTTTTAATAACAGCAGTCCTACTATAGTACGGATTGGTACTCCAGGCTGACCAGTGTGAGAGTACAAAGGGCTGAAACTGTTTTCAAATTCATTCCAATCGATTTGTTGAGATAAAATCACAAGTTCGTGATTAGGATTAATAATCTCTTTTAGTACTGGCCGGAACATGTTTCTTTGACCTTGGTTTGGTAATTTCCCTTTCATTATTCTGCAAGATTTTTATCTAAATTATATAAAACCTTGCAATCTAACTTATGCAAAACATGTGAGTTATTCACTTTTTGCTGTTGATTACCAACAATTTAAAGGGTTCGTAAGGATGGACTATTTATCAGTTTTTGTCTCTTCTGAATTCTTGTCTTCTTTTTTATCAGAGCCTTCTTTTTTATCACTATCTTCGGCAATACCACCTTTAAATTCTTTTATACCTTTCCCTACACCTCGCATAAGCTCAGGAATCTTTTTCCCTCCAAACAAAAGAAGTACAATAACAACAATAATTATAATTTCAGGTGTACCAATCCATCCTGTATACTGTATCATAGCTATATTTCCCAAAGATCCCATTTTATTGTTTTTTTCGTTTATATGACAAAAGTAATGTAAATAAATATTAGTATGAACAATTTGTTGCAAAACAACCAACAACTTCATACTTTTGTCTGCACTAATATATAAAACACTAAACCAAATATTTCTATTATGAAAGTGAAAGTACTAACTATAACAATCATCGCATTATTTTTTGGTAATGTGATAATAGGACAAACACAACCCGATTGGCGTAAGCTCCATTACTTATCTGAAGAGGAAATGCTTACTCCATTTACAAAATCAAAGACTTTTTATCCAACGGATCCTCCTGAAGGGATTATCAGAAATGTGGCAGAATTTGACCAAATGCAAGGAGTTCTGATTAGATATCCATTTGGTATTCCTATGGAGTTAATAAGAGAAATGGCGGAGGATATTATGGTTGTTACGCTTGTTGCCAATGCTTCTCAACAGCAAACCGTTACAACGCAATACCAAAATAATAATGTAAATCTTGAAAATTGTGACTTTTTAATAGCCCCAACCAATAGTTATTGGACAAGAGATTACGGACCATGGTTTGTTTTCGATGGGAATAATCAACCCGGAATTGTCAATTTTCCTTACAATAGACCTCGCCCAAATGATGATGATGTTCCGATAAGAATGTCAGAATATCTTGATATTGATCTATATGGAATGGACTTAATAAGCACTGGAGGAAACTACATGTGCACAGGCAAGGGGCTTTCAGCATCCACGGATTTAGTATGGGATGAAAACCCTACGCTTACTCATGAAGAAGTTTCGGGATTCATCAACGACTATCTTGGGAATCCAATTTATGACGTACTTGATGATCCATTAGGAGAGTACATTAAACACATTGATTGTTGGAGCAAATACCTATCTCCTAACAAAATATTGCTCGGTCAGGTTCCAACTACCGATAATCGTTATCAGGATTATGAGGATTTGGCAGATTACTTTGCATCTCAAACAAGTTCCTATGGAACACCTTTTGAAGTTTATCGCGTTTTTACTCCAGGTGATTATCCATATACACCATACACTAACTCTTTAATACTAAACAATAAGGTACTAGTACCAATTACCGGAGGCCCATATGATAACGATGCTCTTGCAGCTTACGAAGAAGCTATGCCGGGTTATGAAATTATAGGCATTATGTATAATGGATGGGAAAATACTGATGCATTACATTGCAGAGCAAAGGGTATTGCTGACATTGGCATGCTTTATATTGATCATATGCCAACTCTTGGAACTGTTGCATATCATCCTGAATATGATATTTCAGCAGATATTACGGCGGCAAGCGGATCAAATATTTATGCCGATTCTGTACTTATTTATTATAAAATAAATAGTGGCAATTATACATCAACAGTTATGGAATATGTTAGCGATGTAACATACACAGGCACTATTGAGGGTGTAATGCCAAGCGATACTGTTTCCTATTATTTATTTGCAGCGGATGAGTCAGGAAGAAATGCAAAACAACCATTTATTGGTGAGCCTGATCCATTTGTATTTAAAAATGTTTATTTCCCACAAACTGAACTTGCATTTAACCCAGATACTGTATTATTTGAAACTACGGAAGATATGATATATGGTATCCCTTTACATATTACTAATTTAACATCAGACATAGTTACTATTAATTCAATTACTGAATATGGTGACGAATTTATGTGGTATGTTGAAGAAATGCCAGACTTGCCTTATGTGCTTTCCGAAGACGACACTCTTAATTTGAATATACTTTGCGATCTCCCCGTTTCTAAATTTGGCGAACTAGTAATTGATACAATGTTAATTGAAACTGATTTGGATATATATGCTGAACCAATAATGATAGATGGTGATCTTCTTTCTGAAATTGATGATGTTACATTAACTGAAGTGCATATTTCCGCTTATCCGAATCCGTTTACTAACCAGCTTAATTTCATTATCAGGAATTCTGAAAGTAATGAAGTAGCGATTCAAATATTTGATTATAACGGTAGATTAATACTGGACAAATTGAAGCATTTAATTAGTAGTAATGAAAATCATATCACTATAAATATTGGAGAAGTAAAAGCGGAGCTGAAACCGGGATTATACTTCTACAGAATAACAAGTGGAAATACTACTAGAAGCGGAAAACTGATACGGATTGAATAATTTGAAATCTTCCTATCGAAAACCAAAACCAAACATTAATTCAAAATGAAAAGTAAAATGAAAAAAATAACAATAATTCTTTTTGTGTTATTTGGAATGTTCAGCACAACATTCTCACAAAAAGATTCAGATTTAAATAGAGAAGTACAGGAGTGGACAATTTTACAATCTTGGGATATACCTGGCAAAGCCTCTGGATTAGCTTGGGATGGAACATATTTATATTTCGGTATTTACGGTGCTGATGGTGATCATTTTTATAGATTCGATCCATCTGATGGTTCAACGCAGATACAGTTTATAAACCCAGCCATAGGTGATTGCTTTGGTATGACATGGGATGGATCAGAACTTTGGATTACTGATCACGTCACTACTCCTTCTACACCAGCAACAGCAATAGAACTGAATCTATCAGGAACTATTCTCTCAACATTTAATCTTCCCGACCATTACATGAGTGGAATAGCATATGATGATGGTGATTTTTGGGTTGGCACATATTACCCTGATCCCGGAACTATTTACAAAGTTGACAATACAGGTGCGGTTATAAGCCAGTTTACTCCTCCCGCTGATCAAATATGGGATATCTGCACTCACGGAGATGACTTGTGGATGGTTGATTATAATGCAAATATGATTTACAAAACTGACCAATCTGGAAATGTACTGGAAAGTCATGCTTGTGAAAATATTAAACCAGCTGGTATTGTATATGACGATACCTATCTTTGGTATGTTGACGGACAACTTTCTTCTCCTAGTAAATTATATAAAGTCAATCTTTCCGGCTCAGGAACGCCAGAAATAAATATTCCAATTACTTCTCATAATTTCGGAACTGTTACTATTGGAACTAATGAAACTTGGAATATGGAAGTGGAAAATGTTGGAGATGATGATCTTGAAATAACTGGTTTAACAATTCCCGGTTCAGCACCTATCTCCTCTACTTTTAGCCCACCGCAAATCATAAATCCCGGAAATTCAATTATGATTCCATTAACATATACACCAACAACTGTGGGATCTTTAAATGTAACTGTATCAGTTGAGTCAACGGATCCTATTACACCTTCAGTTGATGTTACTTTAACAGGTGAAGCTGTAAACTCTGGTCCATCAATGTATATTCCCTATAGCTCGCATAATTATGGTGATGTGCGTGCAGGTGCATTTACAAGGTGGTTTCTTGAGATTGAAAATATTGGTGATGCTACTCTCATAGTAAGTGATATCATTTCTAACTCTGAGAACTATATTATTGATGAATCTGTTACTTTTCCTATAAATATTGCGCCTTTGAATTCAACTTTGGTTGGAGTTTGGTTTAATCCAATAAAAGCAGGGCCTTATGTAGGAGAACTTACAATCACCAATAATGATCCGGCAAATAATCCCTACAATATTAATCTTGATGGAGAGGGACTGGAAAAAACTTGGCCTATTGGAGATGCTCTATGGACCTATCTTATAAACACAAGTTATGATAATAGCCCAAAGGCGATTGCCCCTATCCAGGATATTACTGGCGATACCGTTGGCGATGTCATCATTTGTTCCGAAGATAATTTCGTGAGGTGTTTTAATGGAAATTCTCATAACATAGCTGATGTAATGTGGGAATTTGAAATTTATTCAGGTAACGTTTATGATCAACCCGGATTGACTACTATTGAAGATATTAATGGCGATGGTTACGAAGATGTTGTTGTAGCTACTACCGGTGGAGATCGTTCAATAATTGCTATTTCTGGAAAAACCGGTACACAGATTTGGAAACATGATACTCATGAATATGGTAATGGTGGCTGGGTTTATGCAGTTGATGCAAGCTACGATTATAACGATGATGGCATTAATGATGTATTGGCATGTACCGGTGACGATAGTGAAGATACTGGCCCGTTAAGAGTTTATTGTTTAAACGGTTTGGATGGCATATCAATTTGGGAAAGATATATTGGAGGACCAGTATTTTCAGTAATTGGTGTAGAAGATTTTACAGGCGATAGTAAACCTGACGTTATTGCAGGTGCTTCTAATGCCGATGAAACAGAAGGAAGAGTTTATGGAATTAATGGTTCAACAGGAACTATTGAATGGACAAAAAATACTGCAGGATCATCAGTCTGGGCATTGATGCAATTAGATGACATTACCGGAGATGGAGTTAAAGATGTAATAGCAGGAGATTTTTATGGAAATTATTACTACATAAATCCGGTTAACAATGCTCAAATTTATCAGGGAAGTATTGGTGCTTATAAATTAATTCTTCGCTTCGAACGACTTAAGGATGTTAATTCTGACGGATATGCTGATGTTCTTATTGCGCATAGTGCTCAAAATGGTATTGTTCTGGATGGATTTGATGCGTCAACTATTTGGTCGCTACCTCTTGCTGATAAATCGTGGAATGTGGCACCAATTGATGATATAACCGGTGACGGGATTAACGATGTTATAATTGGAACATTATTTTCAAATAATTATGGTTATTTCTTAAATGGAGTTGACGGTGAGGATCTTGAATCTTTTAATTATTCAACTCCTGTTGATGCAATTAATGCTATTCCTGATATAGTTGGAGATGGTACTATGGAGATGGTAATTGGAGGAAGAAACGGCAGAGTATATTGTTATTCTGGAGGTATTGGACTTGGTGTAGGTATTGATGAAATGGTCGATTTGGGGAATGAACAGTTATCAACAAATTATCCAAATCCATTTTCTGATCAAACAACAATCTCTTTCAGACTCGATCAAGAATCTTTCGTTACATTACGAATTTATAATCTCAGCGGTACAGTTGTTAGCACATTGATCAACAACCACTTACCAAGTGGACAGCATTCAACTATATGGAATGGAAGAAGTAATTTTGGAAAAAATTTACCTGCCGGATTCTATATCTATGAAATTAGCACTAACAAAGGCGATTTAAGAAGAAAGATAGCTAAAATAAAATAACACATTGTAAGTTTACAACTTATACTTCATATGAATCCTTCCATCTTTTATTGAGGTGGAAGGTTTTTTAACTAAAATTCAACAATCTACTTCTCCCCTTTTGGCAAACTCATCCCAAGCAATAGCATTCCGACAATTGCTGAAAGCGCCGATGCTGCAATTATCCCCACTTTGGCTATTTCTTTAAATTCTTCACTAACAAATGCTAAATCAGAAATAAACATTGACATTGTGAATCCGATACCGGCAAGAAAAGCAGCTCCATAAATCTGTTTCCATGTAACACCTTCGGGGAGAGTAGCAAATTTGAATTTCACAACAATATGTGAGAATATTGAGATACCAATAAACTTGCCTAATAATAATCCGGCGATTATACCCAACGAAATAGGATGAAGAAACATATCAATTATACTGCCACTAATATGCACACCAGCATTACTCAGCGCAAAAATTGGTAGGATAAAATAAATTACTACCGGATGTAATGCATGTTCTAGCTTCTGAAGTGGAGTATGTGCCTGATCATTGAGTTTCTCAATTTCTGATATTATATGAACTTGCTTTTTGGAAAGGAGATTGTTTTGTGTTGATGGCTCTTTCTTAAATGCAGCAATGAAACCGCTTAGTTTATTCATAAAACTGTCTTCGTCAATTTTTGTTCGAGCAGGAATTGTAAAAGCAATTAAAACACCTGCAATTGTTGCATGAACACCAGAAAGCATAAAGGCTACCCATACTCCTCCAAAACCAACTATTGCATAAAAAACTGTTCGTCGCACTCCTGCAAAGTTTGCAATTACTAAAACTCCCAGAAAAATAATAGCTGATATTATCTCAGCATAAACTATTGTATCAGTATAAAAGAATGCTATGACCAAAACAGCACCTAAATCATCAGCAATTGCCAGAGCTGTAAGAAATATTTTGAGATTTATATTAACCCTTTTTCCAAACATAGCCATCAACCCTAGGGCAAATGCTATATCAGTGGCCATTGGGATTCCCCAGCCACTAATATATTCTGGGTAGTTAAATACAACAATACTGTACATTACAGCAGGAATTATCATCCCGCCTACTGCTGCAGCTATAGGTAGTGAAGCTTTTTTAACGGAGTTCAACTCACCTCCCATTATTTCTCGCTTTATTTCAAGGCCAACTGTGAAAAAGAATAAGGCCATTAATCCATCATTAATCCAATGATGTAACGAACCAACCATATTCATATCTCCCCAAACAAATCCAATTTTATAATTATGCCATAAGTTTTGGTAACTTTCATAGAAATAGGAATTTGACCAGTAAAGAGCAATAATTGTAGCAATAATTAATATTATTCCACCAATGGTTTGTTCATTTATGAACCGGGTAATGGCAAAATAAGGTATAGGCTTATTCTTCATGAAATAGAATCTTTTAATGCAAGGGATTAGCTAAAAGTTATGAACCAAAACGAAAGATCATAAATCTTCTGTTTTACAATCTTCATCTCCTATGAACAAATATACAAAGCTTAGTTAAATACATGCAACAATGATCCATCATATATTGCATTATACTCAATAAGTGGATACTGGCCGTCTCCCTGAAAAAGTGTGCCGTCTAGTAGCTGATATAAATTATCATTACATGTATCTTTTACAAAAGGATAATTACCACCAACAATAAGTTTTGTGCAATTATATTCGTTTTCTTCGCAGCATTCGAAAGGAAAATTTGGAGGTTGTCGTTCATAGGCTTTAAATTCTGACATAGTTACTCGATAAACAATTACACCCCGGCTTCCTTGTGGGATATAAATACCGGGTTGTTCATCCAAATATAACCAGCCTCCGGGTGTGTTTAGCTCTTGAAAAATTGTTGAATTTGGATTAATGGTTACATTTATTACCACCTTAGGAATATTAGGGTTAACCGAACCTTTATTACAAGATGAGGAAAAATACACTATAAATGCGGATATAAATATAGCTATTATTTTATTTGTGCTCATCGCTTAATTGATTGATTAATACATAAATGAAATTCCTATGCAAAAGTCAAACCATGAATAACCTGACGAACTACCTGCGCCCAGAGCATAATTATATTTTGTGCTCAGATTTAAACCGAAATTACTTATAATAAATGGTATAGTAAGTCCTACTTCTGGGGAAATACCAAAATGAAAAGTATTGCTACTCGCAGTCTTAACATTATTAGATATAACAGATGAGTTAATAAAGTAAGTACCTATGCCGATTCCTGCATAAGGGATGAATTTATTGCTATTAGGCATGTAATCCACTACCAGCAAAATAGGGATAACGTTAACATTATGATCAATAGGCGTGTACGTAGTACTTGTTCCGTCTTCAACATTTGTTAAACCCTTATTCTCGTATAAATAATTCCACCCTATCCTGCCACCAATTATAATATCTTTTTTATAACAGTGTTTGTAGTCAATACTAATCCCTGAAAAAGATGTATTCTTTACATAATCTTTCATTGAGCCCATAGGTTTAGCAATATCCCATTGTACACTAAGCATACCACCACTGTTAAAATTTAGCATATCTCTAAATTGTGCAGATGCGGATAAGGATAACAGTGTTACAGTAACAATTATTAATGTTCGTTTCATGGATTACTTAGTTAATATTTTAAGAAACAGGATTCCCTTTTTGTGATTGACATATTTGTATGCCCAGTTTTAACCATAGCTGAATTTTTAAAACAACTGTTATTGAATAGTTTATCATACCACACTCGACTTATTCCTGCATTTTTACTTTTCCGCATTTTATCCGACTTAAGCATCATTTGTTTTGTGCTTTCGCTTTGCATTTCAAAATGACGTGCCACAGCTTCATCATAATCAACATTTCTACCTTCCTGATTTCCTTTATTAGCTTCTCCCTTTTTAGGGTTAGGTTTCATAATAATTTCATTTGATTTGCATCCTGGTAAAAAAATGATAATAAAAAGACTCAATATGAAACTAATAAGGCTAGTTTTAAGTGTCATAATTATGTTTGGTAATAAATTTGCTGCAAATATATGTTTCTTCATATTAACGAATATCTATAGCATTTATTTCTCTGTTTTTGTTCATTAATCGGTATGTCAGTTTATTGTGTTGTTTTTATACAATTCTACATTATGTCTTGAGATATTATCTTTGGTCAATTGTGAGATCTACTATTCTCAAGAAATTCATAAAAGCCTTCTCCAGCATCTTCAAGTAAATCCAAAACAAGCTCAAAGCCTTGTTCACCCCCATAATAAGGGTCAGGGATTTCATTATAACTGAAATTATTTGCAAAATCCGTCATTTTAAAAAGTTTCTTTAAATCATCTTTGTTACGACCCATTGCTCTCAAATTCCTGAGATTCGAATCATCCATAGCTATTATGTAGTCAAATCTATCCCAATCTCTATTGGAATCAAACGGTCTTGATATTGAAGTAAGGTTGTACCCTCTTTTAACCGCATGACTTTGCATACGCCTGTCAGCACATTCTCCTTCGTGATAAGCATATGTACCAGACGAATCAATTTCAAATTTATCTTGTACCCCCTTTTTGCGTACAAGGCCTTTAAAAACTGCTTCTGCACTAGGAGAACGACAGATATTACCAAGACATACAAAAAGTATTTTTGTTTTCATTGTAAGTAACTTATTTATGCAAAATACGATTAAATTCCTTTTTAATACAAATGTAATTCATGCACATTTATTGTAATTTTGCAAAAAATTAAGTGTTGGTGTTTAAAATATTAAAGCTGACATTATTGAAAATCAATCATTAATTATTAGCATCATGATTAAACATCTTTCTTCCCTTGTAGATCTTGCAAAAAATAAGATAAAAAGACACATTGCAGTTGCGGCTGCGGGTGACTATCACGTATTAAAGGCTATTGCAAAGGCCTATTCAGAAGGAATTATTGAACCAATACTTGTTGGCGACAAAATTGTTATCGATAAAATTGCTAACGAGATTGATTTTGACATCAAAAATATTGAAGTAATTGACGCTGTCGACGCATATGAAGCTTCTTTAATAGCATCTAAATTAACGGGTGAAGGAAAAGCTGAAATAATTATGAAAGGGCTTGTAAGCTCCGGATTATTTCTAAAAGCTGTGCTAAATAAAGAATTTGGCCTACGTACAGGTTCTCTGTTGAGCCATATTGCGTTATTCGAAACACCATATTACCACAAGCTTTTAGGAGTTACTGACGCAGCTATGAATGTAGATCCAGATCTGGAAGAAAAAATAGATATCATTAAAAATGCGGTTGCAGTTTTTCACGGGCTTGGCAATAAAAACCCTAAAGTGGCCATACTGGGTTCAGTTGAAACCATTAATCCAAAGATGGAAGCCACAATGCATGCTGCAACTATCTCAATGATGAATTATCGAAAGCAAATTGTGGGTTGCATAATTGATGGCCCACTTGCCCTCGACGGAGCAATTTCACAGGAGACAGCACTATTGAAAAACATTACAAGTGATGTTGCAGGTGATGCCGATCTGATACTAGCTCCCGACATTAATGGTGGAAATATATTATACAAATCTTTAAATTTTCTTGGTGGGGCATCTTCCGCAGCAGTTATAATGGGGGCAAAAGTTCCAATAGTACTTACATCAAGAGGTGATAGTGACAAGAGTAAATTTTTATCAATTGCTCTTGCTGCCGCTATAACTTAAAGTTATTTTAAATTTTACGATCTAAATAAATCCAATTAATGGCGACCGTATATATTTTGGCAATAAATCCTGGATCAACATCCACTAAAATTGCTGTGTATGCTGATACAAACCCGGTCTTTATTCAAATCATTCGTCACACTATTGAAGAACTTGCTCAATTTGAATTGATTACTGAACAGTTTAATTTTCGTAAAGAACTTATAATTCACGAACTCGAAGTTGCAGAAATTTCTTTAAAACAAATTAAGGTTGTAATGGGGCGCGGAGGTTTACTAAAGCCTGTTGAGTCTGGAATTATTGCTGTAAATGAAAAAATGATTCTTGATCTTGAATCTTGTACTTATGGCGAACATGCTAGTAACCTTGGTGGACTAATCGCCTATGATTTGGCTAAGTCGTTGCCAGATGCCAACGCATATATTAGTAATCCTGTAGTTGTGGACGAACTCAGCGATCTTGCACGGTTATCCGGTCATCCTCTACTTCCAAGAAAATCTATTTTCCATGCGTTAAATCAAAAAGCAGTGGCCCGCCAACACTCTAAATCCATCATGAGAAAATATGAAGATCTAAACCTTATTGTGGTACATCTTGGAGGTGGAATAACTGTAGGAGCTCATAAAAAGGGCCGAGTAGTTGATGTTAACCAGGGTCTGGATGGTGATGGTCCTTATTCACCAGAAAGGACAGGGACTCTTCCTGTAGGTGATCTTGTAAGGCTTTGTTTTAAAGGTGAATACTCTCAAAAACAAATGCTAAAGATGATAAGTAATGAAGGTGGCTTGGTTGCATATCTTGGAACCAATAGTGCCTACGAAGTTGAAAATCGAGTAGAAGCTGGTAATAAAGAAGCAAAGTATATCTATGATGGCATGGCTTATCAGGTTGCTAAAGAGATTGGATCAATGGTTGCAGTACTCCATTCAGAAGTGGATGGCATATTAATTACAGGAGGAATAGCTCATGATAAGTATTTTGTTAATCAAGTTATTTCTTATGTTCATCGAATGGCACCGGTTCATGTGTATCCCGGAGAAGACGAAATGAAAGCGTTAGCGATGAATGGTCTTAGAATTATTACTGGTGATGCTGAAGTAAAAATTTACAAGTAAATATTTTTGAATTACTTTTGTGCCAAATTTATGGCATAACTTATTTAGTATGGTAAGCCGTTTATTATATAAGGCAACCATCAAGGTTAGGACTTTGTCTGACACTTGAAAAAAAACATTCTAAAATTACAATTATGAAGAGATTTAGATTATTATTTTTATTTATGGTAACTGGGATTATCATTACCACAATTGGATGGGCGGTTAGTGATTCTTCAGATACTGAACGTGAACGAAGGGCTAAATTAGATACCCGGATTGACAATCAGGGTTATTGGAAACAGATGGCTAAAGAAGGCCTTACTGTACTAAATCCTGTCGTTGAAATACCAAAAGCTATTTTCACAGGCTCAGCAATTAATAATCCTATGGTAGCAACACTTAACTCACCTGATGTTGCTGTCTCAACAAATTCAACCCAAAGTGAGAATTCTATTATTGTTGATCCTAACAACAGTATGACAGCTTTAAATTCAAATAATTCAGGGGGGGCCGGTGGAACACCAATATATGGTGCCAATGACCTGTATACGTTTGATGGAGGAGAAACATTTGATGGTGAAACTGCTGGTGCAGGAGGAAACAACAGTGGTGATCCCGCTGCATGTATTGGAACTGATGGCAGATGGTATGTTGGTTATATAAAAAGTAGTGGACAAGGCGTGGCACATTCTGATGACCAAGGGCAAACATGGACTCATGTTCAAGTGACTCCTAATCCTGGACAGATGTGCGATAAAAACCATTTGTGGCTCGATCGCAAGGTAGGTAGCCCCTACGAGAACAATTTGTATGATGCCTGGACTGACTTTGGTGGTTCTTCCGATGGGGAAATAGTTCTAAAGTATTCAAACGATAATGGCGAAACCTGGTCTGACAGAAAAGTAATTAGCTTGGCTGTTAATGCAGGAAGTCATAATCAAGGAGTAAATGTTCACACTGGTCCCAATGGAGAAGCTTATGCTGCATGGTGCATTTATGATAATTGGCCTTCGGATGAGACCGCAATTGGATTTGCTAAGTCGTTTGATGGAGGAGAAACATGGGAAGCTTCTACTAGAATAATTAGCAATATTAGAGGGATCCGAAATTCTGGTGTGCCTCAAAATATGCGTGTTGCTGCTTTTCCTGTCATGACTGTTGATATTAGTGGTGGTTCCAACGATGGGAATATTTATGTGGTTTGGACTAATATTGGCGTTCCCGGTGTAAATACAGGTAGTGATAGAGATGTTTATATGATAAAATCTACGGATGGAGGTGATATATGGTCAGATCCAATTCGTATAAATCAGGATCCAATTGGACAGGGTAAAGCGCATTATATGCCATGGATTACGTGTGATCCTTCAAATGGTATTCTTAGTGTAGTGTTCTACGATAACAGAAATACAAATAACAACCAGGCAGAAACATGGGCTGCAACTTCTAATACAGCTGGTGAAACCTGGGAAGATTTTCAAGTTAGTGATGTTGCATTTACTCCTCAACCAATTCCAGGATTGGCAAGTGGATATTTTGGTGATTATCTTGGAATTACTGCACTTAACGGTTATGTATATCCTACATGGACTGATAACAGAGCGGGGCCTGCAATGACATATGTATCAGTATTTGAAACTATAGATATTATTGCTCCAACCGGTCTTAATACAGCAACGAACCAGGAAACTGGGGAATGTATATTAGATTGGAGTTTTAGTGGCACAACAGGCTTTATGCATTTCAACGTGTATCGGAATGATGTTCTTGTTGGTACCGCAACCGAAGAAACTTTTACAGATCAAATAACCGATTATGGCTATTATACATATAAAGTTACTGCTGTTTACAGTGGTAATGTTGAATCAAGTGGAACAACTTCTGAGACTCAATATGGTTCATCTACTATTGAAATTATTCCAATTAGCTATATGTCTGTAATATATCCAGAAGAAACTGATGTGCAGATGATGAAAATCAAAAACACAGGAGTGCTTGATCTTGACTTTTCATTATCCCCTTTCTTTAAGAATACCGTTAAACCCTATTATGAAATTGCTGGAGGTGGCGGAGATGAGTACATTCATATGGTTTCTGTTGGCAACTTGTACAATACATCAGGTTTTGACAGTTACAACGATTTCACCAGTATGTATGCCAACATTAAAACTTCACAGTTTTATCCAATTGAGGTGCTTTGCAATAACCCTTATAAAGGTGATCAATGTAAAGTTTGGGTTGACTGGGATCAAAATGGTATTTTTGATGAGGCTGCAATAGTGCTTAATGATGATAAAGAATTTGGTTTTTTCAAAGGAACTATTGTTGCACCAAAGGGAAGTGTACAGGGTTCTACGCGTATGCGGATTCGTTTAGGTGGTACTGGTAGACTTAATGCTTATGGTAGCACTGAATATGGTGAGGTTGAAGATTACACACTGATAATAGCTGACTGGCTTACACTCGATCCAGATGAAGGTATTATAGCACCCGGAGATTCACTGATGGTTACCGTTACTTTCGATGGAACTGATATGGACATCGGAACTTATGAAGACGAAGTAGAGTTTATTACAAATGATCTGAATAATGCTTCATATCCGGTCTCGTTTACTTTGTACATAACAAATATGCAACTTTCGGCATCTGCCGATCCTGATGGTATTTGTTTTGGCGAAAGTTCACAGTTAGAGGCAATCCCTACAGGTGGTAGTGGAAGCTATACTTATTCCTGGACATCAGTCCCTGAGGGATTTACTTCTGATGTGTCTGATCCTACTGTTATTCCTACAGAAAATACTGAGTATTTTGTATCAGTTAATGATGGTCTTATAACTTTGGATGCATCAGTGTCAGTTACAGTCTATCCTTTGCCTATTGTTGATCTTGGTGGAGATCAGATACTTTGTGATGAAACTCATCACGACCTCGACGCTGGGAATCCTGGAGATACATATCTATGGTCAACGGGCGCAATTTCACAAACTATTGTAGCAACTGGATCAGGAGTAACTATGTTCTGGGTAGAAGTTACAAATACTGATGGCTGTTCCTCAAATGATACTGTTTATTTAAATTTTGCTAGTATTCCTGAGGTTAATCTTGGAGCTGATACTGCGGTTTGTGGTGATGTTAGCATTACTCTTGATGCAGGAAATCCTGGTTCAACATATCTTTGGTCTAATGGCCTTACTTCTCAAACTATCACTGCTGATACACTTGGGATTGGTTATGGAGTACATAACTATTCCGTTGAAGTTACAACAGAATTTGACTGTGTTAATAGTGGGGATATTTCTATAGAGTTTGTTAATTGTACAGGTATTGATGAGCAGGCTTCGATTGAATTGAGAGTCTATCCTAATCCTGCCCAAGGTATATTTAATATTGAAATTAATAGTGAGACTAACAATCCTGTTAATATCAAAGTCATAAATGTTGCAGGATCTATAATCTATAATCTTAATAACATTGTTGTATCCGGAACACATATCGAAAAAGTCGATTTAAGTAACTATTCAGATGGTAATTATACAATTATTGTAACCAATGAAGGTGTTTCAACCACAAGGAAGATTGTGTTGAGGAAATAAGTAAAACTAATCACAAAAAAGGCTGTCTGATAATTATTTGGGCAGCTTTTTTTATTTTTCCTACTTCATATGCAACTTTTACCAAGGCATTATTATCAATATATTACTAATTTGCGATTGATTTCGGATATGGACATGAAAATAATTAAAGTAATAATAACTATTCTACTCTTACTTGCCTTTGGATTTGGCACAAATTGGGCAATTAGTAAGAGAATTAAATTTAGCGATGGAGTAGATACAAGAATTGACAATCAGGGTTACTGGCGCCAGGCAGCAAAAAAAGGCCTGGTTGATTATAATCCTGATATTGAGGTTCAATCTGCAATATTTACTGGAAGTAATATTAAGGCCTATTCAGTTATTACTATCGATTCTCCTGATGTTCCTGTTACTGAAATTGGTTCAACCCAAAGCGAAAATTCAGTGTTTGTCAACCCTCTTGATGAGACCAACTTATTAAACTCAAATAATTCTACTAACAGCAATGTAGATACTGCCTATGGTGCAAATGCACTCTATTCATTTACTTCGGGTGAAATCTGGGAAGGGGATATTGAAGGAGCAGGCACCGATAATGGAGGTGATCCTGCAGCTACTATAGGACTAAATGGGCGATGGTATGTAAATTTTATTAATAACAGCGGGGGTATGGGAGTATCGTATTCTGACGATCAAGGATCCACATGGACAGTAAAACAAGCTGCACCAAATCCAGGGATAATTACTGATAAAAATCATATGTGGATTGACAATAGTTCTTCAAGCCCTTATGAGGGTAACTTATATGTTGCCTGGACGAATGCTGGAGGGCTGTACGATGCAGAAATAGGTTTTAGTTATTCAACTGATAATGGAAATACCTGGACTGTTAATAGCGATATCAGTTCTGATGTTAACGCAGGAAGTCATAATCAGGGCGTTAATTTAAGTACCGGACCAAATGGTGAGATTTATGCAGTTTGGGCTATCTATGATAGCTGGCCCTCTGGTGGAAGTGATGAATCAGCTATCGGGATGGCTACCTCGCTTGATGGTGGCGTTTCATGGGAACCAGCTCAAAGGATAATAACAAATATAAGAGGTATTAGAGCGTCAGGAACAAGTAAAAACATGAGAGTAAATTCATTTCCCGTTGCAACGGTTGACAATAGTAACGGAGCAGATAATGGAGCGATATATATTACCTGGGCTAATATTGGTACACCTGGAATAAATACAGGCAATGATATCGACATCTATGTTATTAAGTCATCTGATAAGGGAGGAACATGGAGCAATCCTCTTAAAGTAAATAGTGATGAGGCAGGACTTGGTAAACAACATTTTTTTTCCTGGATAACCTGTGATCCGACTAACGGAATACTAAGCATGATATACTATGATGATCGAAATGTGGATACTGCTCAATGTGAAGTTTATTGTGCAAACTCTGTTGATGGAGGGTCATCGTGGGAAGAATTTAAAGTGAGTGATGTGAGCTTTACACCGGCACCTATACCTGGTTTGGTTGACAAATACATGGGTGATTACCTTGGAATACATGCAAAAAATGGTATGGTTTACCCTATTTGGACGGATAACCGATTAGGATATGCAATGTCATTTTGTTCTCCTTATGAAACAAATCCCGTAAATAGACCTACCTCTCTTAGTGGTGAAATTGAATTTGAAACAGGAATTACAATCCTCACATGGTCATACGAAGAAGTAGCAGGTTTTTTGAAATTTATTATTTACAGGGATGGTGATTCTATAGCCTCTACAACTGATACAACTTATTCAGATTTACTTCCACAATATGGTCTTTTTACTTATCGTGTAACGGCATATTACATAGATAATATTGAATCAGGAGCTTCCGGGATATCTTTACAATGGGGAGATGTGATAATATCGGTTGCCCCTGACAGTATCTATGACACGCTTGTAATTGGAACCCAATCAGAAAATGAAATCTCAATAATTAATACGGGCCAACTTGATCTAGAATACAGCATAAGTCTTTTATCATCCTCAAAAGCAAATAGTTATTGTTCCGCATCAGGAGGCGGTGGACAAGGAAATGAATATATAAGCGGTGTTGAAGTTGGTGATATCTTCAACATAAATACCGGAAGTGATAACTATACTGACTATTCCGAACTATCAACAACATTTACAGTTGGTGATACTTATGATATTATTGTTACCAACGGGGAACCCTTTGACTTAGACCAATGCGGCGTATGGATCGACTGGAACGGAAATGAGATATTTGATAATGATGAACAAACATTGATGCAAAGTATACCTGGTACTGACAAATTCACAGGTACAATATCACCTCTCCCAGGAGCTATTAGTGGTATAACCAAGATGAGGATTCGAATAACATATACCGGAGAACTAAATCCATGCGGAACTACTACCTTTGGAGAGGTTGAGGATTATACGGTAGTTGTTCAAGGATGGCTGGATATTTATCCTTTAAGCGGTTTAGTATTTCCCGGAGATACAAATTTTGTAGCTGTTAATTTCAATGCAGAAAATTTACCTGAAGATACTTATTCAACAACTGCAGTTATTTCCTCTAATGATCCCTTGAACAGTATAACTGAAGTACCCATAACGCTTAAAACAGTTCATATTGCTGTTAATGCTTTCGTTGATTTTAATGAAGTGTGTCCAGGTCAGTTTATTCACTTAACAGCTCAGGTTCCAGGTATATTCGACACATTATTATTTGTATGGACTTCGAACCCTGAAGGATTTACTTCAGATAAGGCAAGACCTATTTCCATCCCTTTTGTATCAACATGGTACATAGTAGAAGTTTCTGATGGTGAACATTTTTCAATTGATTCTGTTTATGTTAATGTGCTTCCTGCACCAGAAGTGAACCTTGGCCCCGATACAAGCCTTTGTGGTTCTACAACTTGGGTACTAGATGCCGGAAATGCTAGTATAGAATACCTATGGTCGACCGGCGGCACAACTCAAACAATTATTATTGACACAATAGATAAAGGATATGGTGTACAATATATTTTTGTAGAAACCATTGACTCATCGGGTTGTGCTGGATATGATGAAATTCTTGTGGAATTTGTGAATTGCACAGGAATTAAGGAACAGAATTATTTTGAGTTAGGAATTTATCCAAATCCAAATAATGGTAAATTTTATGTTAAAACAGATAATATCGAAAACGGATATTTTGAACTAAAGATTATTGATCTGACCGGTTTGCCGGTTTATCAAAATAATCGTATTCAGGTATCAAAATCAGGAGTTTCATTTGTTAATACAGGTAAACTTAAAGATGGAATCTATCTGGTTATTTTGACTGATAACGGTAATGACTTCATACAGAAGATGGTTGTGAAAAATTAACAATTATATGTTTAAATCCTCTCCAATTAGTCGATGTAAATACAAGGCCATTTTAAGTGCATTCAATATAAGTCACTAAACAAATTGCATTCCGAAGTTAAAAAATGCTGTCAATTCACTAATTATTTATATCTTGCAAATCATTGAACAATAATGTGTCATATTTATCTTTGTAATAATTAATCATATTATCACAATTAACTATTAACCAGTCAAATATCACTTTTAATTCGTAAAAAATAATTTTTTGCATATACTCATAAAAACAAATTAATACCAAAACAAATTGCTATGAAAAAATTAATCTTTACTTTATGTGCATCTTTTACATCTTCAACTTTCATTAGGTCAAAAGCAGGCACGCCGCCATATGGTCCTGTCCATTCCTTTAATAATATGTTATCAACCATAGCGTCCTTCGTTTCTTGTTTACAACTCATAAATACACTTATAACCATTAATAAGACCAGTAAAAATTTGTTTTTTATATACCTTTTCATTGTGTTAAGTTTAATTAAAAATGATTGACAAAAATACTTTGCCAATGGTTCAGCTTTTAAAATACACTTTGTATTATGCTAAATTTAGCGAGTAAATATAAAGCTAAAAATACTACATAATTTCTCAGAGCATAGCTGTTTGTACAAATATTTATAATTACGTAGAAATAAGCTATTACGCAATCTGTTTTAGTATGATAATTTTGTTACCAGATATGGTATTATTTTTTTAATTGATATATTAGCGACTAAATAATTAATAACTTAACAAACTAATTTACTATGAAAAATTATTTTTTAACACTTTTATTGCTAGTTTTTGCAAGCATTGGCTTTGCACAAGACCCTCCTTTAACAGAACAGGAAAAATCAGAATTATTATCTAAAAGTCCGTTTAATGTAATCTATCCTACATCAATATTAAAAAGCGCAGATAAATATTTTGAATCACAGATGGGATTATATACTAAAGGAGTAATTAATGAAAAAGATGCTCACCTTATAGCACTTGGAACTGCTGCCGCTACTAAATGCGATTACTGTGTTCCATATCATGTTACTGAGGCAAGAAGGCTAGGAGCAACAGAAGAAGAAATTAAAACAGCAATCTTAATTGCCGCTGATATTATGCGCATGAGCACGCTATTCTATGGTAATGAATATGACTTGGATGCTTTTAAATTAATGCTGCGTGGACCAATGAGTGTATTGGTAGTTAATTATGAATTAAAGGATATTAGCCTTGATGATCATGCTAAACTTGGCGCTCAGGTAGCACCTATGTTTACATCTGAAAATGTACATGGACTTATTGGTAAAACCTTTATTGGAGATACTGATGATGGTGTCTATGGTGGTGTGTACTATTTCACAGATCAAGCTTCCATGAATGCTTATCTAAACTCTGATTTATGGAAAGGGATTGTAGCACACCCAAATTTAGTTAATTTCACAACAGAAGTTTATTCTGTTGCCCCAATATCAGAGGTTACAAATGGGATTGCGTCTGCAAGAAAAACTTCTAGTAATGGCGATGATGCGAAAGATATCCGCGTTCTAATTGTAAATTACGAACTTGAAAACATGACACTTGAAGAGCATGCCGAACTAGGATCAAAGGTAGGTTCAAATTTTTCACCTGAAAATATAGATGGTTTAATTGGAAAGACCTTTATTGGAAATACAAGCGATGGTGTTTTTGGTGGTGTGTATTATTTTACTGATGAAGACTCTATGAATACATATTTAGAATCTGATTTATGGAATGGAATTGTAGCCCATCCCAATCTGGTAAATTTCACAACCGAAACCTATGGAGTTGCATCAATTTCTACAATATCAAATGGAGTACCAGTTAAATAATTGATGTTAGAATAGAAAAATTTCAAAAGGAAATAAAGAGATATAAATTTCCTCATATTACAAAAAAAGCTCACCTGCCTGGTGAGCTTTTTTATTTGGTCATTTTATGCTCTTTTGTAAACAATAGCAACAACAGTTACATCATCACCACCCATGTTTATTGTCATACCATAGGGCCGATCATCTGTTATTTTTATTTGTGATTTACCAGCTTTTCCTGTAAGCTGCTGCCATATGGTCACTGCCTGGTGTACTCCAGTGGCACCGGTTGGATGTCCCCATCCTATTAAACCACCAGTTGTATTCATTGGCATTTTACCATCTCTTGCTGTATTGCCAGAGTGTATAGTTTCAGCAAAAAGTGAACTTTTCACGAGTCAAATTTAAGATATATATTTTATAATTTTATTAATCTTAAAAAGTAAAGAAA
>NYYH01000092.1 GCA_002686705.1 Bacteroidota bacterium | reverse complement strand
GTTTGCACCAAAAGCAGTATTCATTGGTCCGGCACGCAAGTTTCCTGCTTTTATTGCTGCTCTTAGTCTGTCTGCTTTATCTGCTTTGTTAGTTAATTCATAATATTCTAGTACTTGTTTTACGATAGGAGATTCTAGGGTAAGGGGTTTAAACTCATTTACTTTACCACTTTTTATAATCTCAGTTGCCTCAGCTACTACATCTTCTGGTGTAAAACCTGGACGTGGTTTGGCAGGATCAAAATCTTCTTGCTGTAATGCTTCTTCGATTCTCATACCTAGGGATTCATCTCTTTTCATTATGGCTTCAAATACTCTTGGTTTTGAGGTTTGGTTCTGAGTTATTTCTTTTAGGCTTATTTTTTGAGATTCAAAGTATGCATCTGAAGGTCTTCTGTTTGCAGTAGACATCCAGTCAATAAGCTCCATCTCTATATATTCACTATCTGATAAAGGCCAGATAGGTAGTTCAAAAAGAGTTTTACCAGATAAAGGTATGAGATCTGAAGTTACTAGAAGTTCAAGTTCATCATTTACAATACCATGATCCATTGCCCATTCCATTAGATCGCGTCCAAAAATTGTACTTCCTTCTCCTATTTTTGTTTTTACACCATCTCTTGCTCCGTAGTATAGTAGGGCATTGGATATTTTTCCACCTTCTATCTCAACAGGTACCTGCATCAAGACTTCATTGTTTCCGATGTTTATTCTGCCTCTGGCATAGACTAAGGAACCATCTCTTACATGAGAACCTTCTTTTATGCAGGAGCGATATATTATAGAGTCGCCTATGCTTGCATATTTATGGATAAGACTTAACAGACATGAAGCCCGAGGACTTACAAAGGCTTCTTTTGCTATTGCTCCATGGGTTACTCTTTCAAATTCAAATATTCTAGATAAGATTCCACCGCCAGTTATCTCATCAATATAGGTTGCTGTTGAGCCAAGATCTCTGTAAAAGGTAGTTATGACATCACCTGATGAGAAGAGTTGTGGGAAGTAAAGCGCTACTTCATCGTATATCTTTTGATAGAATTTATCTGCTGCTTGGAATTTTTCTGATGTTTCATCATCTGTTTTGGCAGCTTTTTTAGCTCTTGTTTTTCTGTGAGCATCAAGCTGGGCTTGTTTATCGCCTAAGCTGCAAGGAAGTAACATATCATTTGAGGTATCTACTTCTCCCCGAGTATTGTTTTCTTCAGCTTCAATTATTACTTCAGCAATACGAAGAAGGCTTTGAGTAAATTCATGGTATTTTTCTTGGGATTGAGTGTATACACAACTTGCTGTATTAGCAAAGACAACTTGGCCTTCAACTAATTCTTCTAGTTCTTGCAGAGATGGTTTTTCCTCAAAAGCTGTTATGCGACGTTCAACTGTTTTATCATCAAGTACTACACCTAGTTGTCCGGCTGCATTTTGTTTTGTTTCAGGGTAGACTATTAGATTTGCACCATCTTGTATCTGAGGTACAGTTACCAGGAGTCCGTCACCATTTAATACGATAAGGCCGGCTCTGCCTTGTTTTTCAAGAGCTTGGCTGAATTTATATGAGCCTTTTATAACATAATCTAAGATATTAGCTGATGTTTCTGGATTAAGGTTCTTAGGTATTTTCATCAACGGCTTTGAGCCATGAGCTAAAGTAATTGCAAGTCTTGACCCAAAACCACCTGCTTGAATTATTATTACACGTAGGTCTTCAATATTTTTACCGTGTAGGTGCTTATATCTTGAGTCTCTGCTTAATGAAGGTAGTCTTTCATATAACTGGTGTACTGCGTAAGCAAAAGCTGCACCATTACCCATGCTTGTCATAGGATCAGGTATAGCTATAAGAGGTGTATCTCTTCTTAGGATTTTGCCTGCACGTGAAGGATTGTTGTAGATACTTTCATAGGCTTGGGCCATTGCATGTGTACCTGCTGTTAGTATAATTGCATCTGCTGTAGGATAATTTCTCCCAAGCTCTTGGTTTAGGGATGTTTCTGAAGCACGCAATACTCTTTTTAGTATGCTTTCATTGCCTACTTCATCTCTTGCAATTGCCTCTGCCTGTGATATAGAAGGTTTTTCATGAACAAAATAATGTCTTTCAATTTGAAGTGCAATTTTATGGTTTGCTTCTGCTATTTGAGGTGTCCAATCTGCGTTTTGAGCTCTGGTGCGAGTTTTTGCCTCTAGCTCTGTTGCCTCATGCACAAGTAATTTTAATATTTCAGATTCGGTGTATTCATTTAAATCATAGGCAAATATATATATGGTGTCTTTTCCTACTCCGGCGTGGCCATCAAGGATTGAACCTTGGGTTTCATCTGTTTTAATCCAGACTATGTTGGATTTAGATAGTCTTTGACGTAAGTTTACCTCTCCTAGATCTCCGGCTAAAGTTACTTTATTCTCATGAGATACATATGTTGTAAGTTGCTTAATTCTATTTGCTAGGTCTTGATCTGCATCCTGCCAACCTTCTATAGCACCTTTTATAAGATAACCTCTACCTTGTTCTTGAGCTGCTCTTATACGCTGGTTAGTCTTTCTGTGCTGGCTTGGGGTGAATTTGCCTGAGTAGGATATGGAGGCGTCGGGGGTTGTTAATGCATGTTCAACGGCTTCTTTGACTCTGTTTCTTCGTTCTCTGAATAACTGAGGAGCAGGATTATTGTAGAGATCAGTTATTGAGAATAATCTTCCTGCTCTTAAGGCTTTAATCCAAGCTTTAGGAGTTTGGTGATAGTGTCTTTGTATCCAAACCCAAATACCTAGCATGTCTTTATGAAGTTCTTGATCTAGAAGATCATATGCTGCATTGCTGGTTATGACACCATCACTTACACCTGGGAAGATTCTAGCATTAATAAGATTCTCAGCTGATCCTTTTGGCCAGACCTTAGCAAGGTCTTCTTCGCTTAACTGAGTTGATAACCAGTGTTTTAGGTCTATATCAAAGTGCTGGTTGCTATCTTTGGGAGAATTGTCTCTGCCCCAGAGAGGGAACATTACCCAAGGATTTCCTTCTTTATCAAATAATACGCCTTCACTCATTACTGCGTTTTCACGCAGAGTTATACTTTTATCCCAATCAACTAGATATACTTGGCTGTTAGACTCTAAAACTATATCATTACCAGTAAGACGTGTGCATATTTGTATTGATTCGTTACTTATAACTTTATGGTGTCCTGGTTCGATTAGAGATTGATAAGCACGTGTACCTCCTTTAGAGCCAATACGATGCTTTATACCAAATATCCTTCCCATTCTCTCGTTGTCATCACCATAGCCTAAGATTATATCCATTTCTTCGCTGGTTCTTCCAGTATCAAGCCATTCCCCATCTATTTGAGCACCCCAGACAATAGCACCTTTGTCATTACCAGTATGGAATACTTGCCAGATTTGGCAAAAGATTGTTATCCTGCCTAAGATCACTTTGGTTTTATCATCAGCTTCTGATTCTATTAATTGATCTAATTCTTGAGTTAAAGCTGGATCTAAGTTATATTCATTAATATACTCTTTACCTAAATCATAAAGATTACCTATTAATTCGTGTCTATCTTCTAATTTCTTTATGGCTTCTGAAAATATAAACTTAAACGGATCTGCTTTTTGAGCCATTGGTGGTACAAGATGGCCAAAGGTATCAAGTTCACCGCCATAGATTAGCATGCGCTCGTATACATTATCCTGGGTAAAGCCGATTTGACTATTCTCTGCAACTCTTACTTTTCCGTCTTCTGTAACATCTAAACCTGCAAGTATAGCCCATTTAGCTATTGCAGCAGAGCCTAATATTGAAAAGGCAGTATTCATAAGGATATATTGGTCATCTACTAATAAACCATCATTTTTAAGGCTTTGTTTTCTTTCTTGTTCGGAGCCAGCAAAACCTTTAGTTGGTTTTTCAGCAAAACTTACTATTTTGCCTTCTTCATTTACTGCTGCACAACCCCAGGTAGGTGCCTCAGAAAAATCTCTTCTTCGAAGGAGAATGATCATACCTTCAGCAATATCTGGATTACTGTTTACAAAATCTTTTAGTTCTTGAGGATCAAAGGTAAGTATGGCATCACCATAGATATTAAAGTATGCCGGCTTATCTTGAGGAAAGATTTCACTAAAGACTGCGGCTGGAATTAATAATTCCTCTTGAAGAGTTACTGGTCTTTTGGTTTGATCATCACCTCTGTTTATTCTTTCAATAGGAAGCACTCCATTGAATTTACCAGGTTGAGTATATTTAGGATTGCGTGAAGAAGACCCTCCTCCATGTATACCTACTAAAAATCTTGAACCTAGAAACTCTTTTAAGTCATATTCACCTGCAGCAAGATTATGGTACTCAACAAGTTCTCTTAAAGTTCTTCTGATAATTCCTAAGTTAGCAAGACCATTACCATAAGCTCGGCCATAAGTTTTAGCATCGCCTTGAGGTCTTGGGTCTGCTAGAGCACGTACAAAGGTATCATGAGGATATATTGACCCGTCTATCTGACTAGAGTACATCTGAGTTTGTTCTCTGGTAAATGCTGTCAATATTATATTGCTTGCTCTCCATCCCTTCTCAAAAGCTCTTTTCATACTCTCTAGCATAGATGCACGTTCAGCTTTAACTTTGACTTCATACTCAGAGATAGCTTTAGGTTCAGCTTCTGTAATTACTTTTATAAAGTCTTTTTCAGCAGCAAAATTTTCATCATGTATACCACCGTTATTTTCATGGACTAGAACTGCAGCTTGGTTAGGATTATCATTTGTTGCTATTAGGATATGGTTACTAACGTTTGCACCAAAAGCAGTATTCATTGGTCCGGCACGCAAGTTTCCTGCTTTTATTGCTGCTCTTAGTCTGTCTGCTTTATCTGCTTTGTTAGTTAATTCATAATATTCTAGTACTTGTTTTACGATAGGAGATTCTAGGGTAAGGGGTTTAAACTCATTTACTTTACCACTTTTTATAATCTCAGTTGCCTCAGCTACTACATCTTCTGGTGTAAAACCTGGACGTGGTTTGGCAGGATCAAAATCTTCTTGCTGTAATGCTTCTTCGATTCTCATACCTAGGGATTCATCTCTTTTCATTATGGCTTCAAATACTCTTGGTTTTGAGGTTTGGTTCTGAGTTATTTCTTTTAGGCTTATTTTTTGAGATTCAAAGTATGCATCTGAAGGTCTTCTGTTTGCAGTAGACATCCAGTCAATAAGCTCCATCTCTATATATTCACTATCTGATAAAGGCCAGATAGGTAGTTCAAAAAGAGTTTTACCAGATAAAGGTATGAGATCTGAAGTTACTAGAAGTTCAAGTTCATCATTTACAATACCATGATCCATTGCCCATTCCATTAGATCGCGTCCAAAAATTGTACTTCCTTCTCCTATTTTTGTTTTTACACCATCTCTTGCTCCGTAGTATAGTAGGGCATTGGATATTTTTCCACCTTCTATCTCAACAGGTACCTGCATCAAGACTTCATTGTTTCCGATGTTTATTCTGCCTCTGGCATAGACTAAGGAACCATCTCTTACATGAGAACCTTCTTTTATGCAGGAGCGATATATTATAGAGTCGCCTATGCTTGCATATTTATGGATAAGACTTAACAGACATGAAGCCCGAGGACTTACAAAGGCTTCTTTTGCTATTGCTCCATGGGTTACTCTTTCAAATTCAAATATTCTAGATAAGATTCCACCGCCAGTTATCTCATCAATATAGGTTGCTGTTGAGCCAAGATCTCTGTAAAAGGTAGTTATGACATCACCTGATGAGAAGAGTTGTGGGAAGTAAAGCGCTACTTCATCGTATATCTTTTGATAGAATTTATCTGCTGCTTGGAATTTTTCTGATGTTTCATCATCTGTTTTGGCAGCTTTTTTAGCTCTTGTTTTTCTGTGAGCATCAAGCTGGGCTTGTTTATCGCCTAAGCTGCAAGGAAGTAACATATCATTTGAGGTATCTACTTCTCCCCGAGTATTGTTTTCTTCAGCTTCAATTATTACTTCAGCAATACGAAGAAGGCTTTGAGTAAATTCATGGTATTTTTCTTGGGATTGAGTGTATACACAACTTGCTGTATTAGCAAAGACAACTTGGCCTTCAACTAATTCTTCTAGTTCTTGCAGAGATGGTTTTTCCTCAAAAGCTGTTATGCGACGTTCAACTGTTTTATCATCAAGTACTACACCTAGTTGTCCGGCTGCATTTTGTTTTGTTTCAGGGTAGACTATTAGATTTGCACCATCTTGTATCTGAGGTACAGTTACCAGGAGTCCGTCACCATTTAATACGATAAGGCCGGCTCTGCCTTGTTTTTCAAGAGCTTGGCTGAATTTATATGAGCCTTTTATAACATAATCTAAGATATTGGCTGATGTTTCTGGATTAAGGTTCTTAGGTATTTTCATCAACGGCTTTGAGCCATGAGCTAAAGTAATTGCAAGTCTTGACCCAAAACCACCTGCTTGAATTATTATTACACGTAGGTCTTCAATATTTTTACCGTGTAGGTGCTTATATCTTGAGTCTCTGCTTAATGAAGGTAGTCTTTCATATAACTGGTGTACTGCGTAAGCAAAAGCTGCACCATTACCCATGCTTGTCATAGGATCAGGTATAGCTATAAGAGGTGTATCTCTTCTTAGGATTTTGCCTGCACGTGAAGGATTGTTGTAGATACTTTCATAGGCTTGGGCCATTGCATGTGTACCTGCTGTTAGTATAATTGCATCTGCTGTAGGATAATTTCTCCCAAGCTCTTGGTTTAGGGATGTTTCTGAAGCACGCAATACTCTTTTTAGTATGCTTTCATTGCCTACTTCATCTCTTGCAATTGCCTCTGCCTGTGATATAGAAGGTTTTTCATGAACAAAATAATGTCTTTCAATTTGAAGTGCAATTTTATGGTTTGCTTCTGCTATTTGAGGTGTCCAATCTGCGTTTTGAGCTCTGGTGCGAGTTTTTGCCTCTAGCTCTGTTGCCTCATGCACAAGTAATTTTAATATTTCAGATTCGGTGTATTCATTTAAATCATAGGCAAATATATATATGGTGTCTTTTCCTACTCCGGCGTGGCCATCAAGGATTGAACCTTGGGTTTCATCTGTTTTAATCCAGACTATGTTGGATTTAGATAGTCTTTGACGTAAGTTTACCTCTCCTAGATCTCCGGCTAAAGTTACTTTATTCTCATGAGATACATATGTTGTAAGTTGCTTAATTCTATTTGCTAGGTCTTGATCTGCATCCTGCCAACCTTCTATAGCACCTTTTATAAGATAACCTCTACCTTGTTCTTGAGCTGCTCTTATACGCTGGTTAGTCTTTCTGTGCTGGCTTGGGGTGAATTTGCCTGAGTAGGATATGGAGGCGTCGGGGGT